>JALXEI010000144.1 GCA_027069645.1 Hyphomicrobiales bacterium | reverse complement strand
AGATGACCGGCGAAATCATGCTTTTCGCGATCCGTCAGAAAATGCGCAAAGATCAGTTTTTTGCCATGCGAGGAGGCTTCCACCACAGAGCATTTGCCCTTGCGCTCGCGTACATTGAGCCTGACCCAATAGGGGTTGAACTGCCAGTTTTTCTGTTCGCCACGCAGCGGGTGACGGGTGATGGACAGGCGTTCAGGGGTCAATTCCACAGTTTCATAAACCAGTGCGTGACGATAGTTCGCTTTGAAGGCCAGATAGAGTATAAGCACATCAAGGCCGAAAAAGCCGACAACGGGCCAGGCGCCAATGGCGAAAAACCACAGGCCGACCGACAGTGATATGAGGGATACCCAGGTCATGAGGATTTTAAATCCCCTTTCGTCAAGTGAGCGGTGGGGAGAGAGAATGGCGCGAAAGGCAGGGGCCGTGTCATCATTGTGGCCCTTTGTTGCTTTGTTGTGAGTTTCCATGACCTTGTTTCCGTAAATTTTCCCGTTCAGAAGGTTATCATTTATGAAGTCGAAATCGCCAGAAAAAAAGACAGTGCGCAAGGTCAAAAAAACGGGAGCCAAACCCGCAAGGACCGGGAAGCCGCGAGCCGTCAGGAAAACTGTGGTGCGCTCGAAACTGACAAAAAAACAGATCGAGGCGATGTTCTGCCGCTTTCAGCAGGCCTGTCCGGAGCCAAAAGGCGAGTTGAATTATGTCAATCCCTATACGCTTGTGGTCGCTGTGGCGCTGTCGGCGCAAGCGACGGATACTGGCGTCAACAAGGCCACCAAAGCCCTGTTTGAAAAGGTCACAACACCGCAGCAGATGGTTGATCTTGGCGAGGAAAAGCTGATCGAATATATCCGCACCATTGGTCTCTATCGGACCAAGGCGAAAAATGTTATCGCGCTTTCAAAAATGATCCTTGATGATTATGGCGGCGAGGTGCCCCGTACCCGGGAAGAGCTGGTGAAACTGCCAGGGGTCGGGCGCAAAACCGCCAATGTGGTGTTGAACATAGCCTTTGGCCAACCAACCATTGCTGTTGATACGCATATTTTCCGGGTCAGCAATCGCACCGGCCTTGCACCGGGCAAGACTCCTGATGCGGTCGAAAAAATTCTGGAGCGCGTTATCCCCGAAGCCTACCTGCTGCACGCCCATCACTGGCTGATCCTGCATGGCCGCTATACCTGCAAGGCCCGCAAACCGAATTGTCCCGAATGCATTATTGCCGATTTGTGCAAATACAAGGACAAAACGACAGCCGGTTAAGGCGATTTAAGGTGTTTTATAGTTATAATACAGATATATATAAGTGATTGGTAACATCGGCAAAATATCGGGATGGGAGACATCAAACCATCACAAGTACCCGGTGTCATCCCGCCGAAGGGCGGGATCCATAACCACAAAGCCTTGTATTTTACACTCGAACGCTGCGGCGTATGGATCCCCGCTTTCGCGGGGATGACAAGGTGACAAAGGATCGTTTCGGCATTATTCAGATGTAACGGGATGGATAAGATTGAGTTGAGGAGTAGGGTAGATGGTCGGGATCGTAAATGGAAAAACACAACAGGCTGATCCGGAGAAGGAGGAGCAGGGCAGGGCGTTGAAAAAGACCCCGGTCAAAAAGAAGAAAAGCGCAAAAAAACGCAGCAAAGCGGCGAAGAATGGCAAGGCTGGCAAAGCCCCGCGTGGCAGTGTGTTGCACGCACTGGCCGAAATGCGCCATGATGCAGAGGCCATCCGCCATGCCTTTGAAAGTGGTGACTATCCCTATAAAACAAAGATAAAGCGTCCGGTTTACGAGGCCCACAAGCGCGAATTGCAGATCGAGCTGTTGAAGGTGCAGGACTGGGTGGAAAAGACCGGTGAGCGCATCGTGATCTTTTTCGAGGGCCGCGATGCGGCAGGCAAGGGCGGCACCATCAAGCGCTTCATGGAGCATCTCAATCCAAGGACAGCGCGTGTCGTGGCACTTAACAAGCCGTCCGAGCGCGAACGCACCCAGTGGTATTTTCAGCGCTATATCGAGCACATGCCCTCGGCTGGCGAGATGGTCCTGTTTGACCGTTCCTGGTACAATCGCGCCGGGGTCGAGCGGGTGATGGGCTTTTGTACGCCCAATGAATATCTTGAATTCATGCGCCAGGCGCCGCAGCTTGAACGCATGCTGGTGCAGTCCGGTATCCGCTTTTACAAATATTATTTCTCGGTGACGAGACAGGAGCAGTTGCGACGCTTCAAATCACGCGAAAAAGAGCCCCTGAAGCAATGGAAGCTCTCGCCCATTGATCGCGCCTCTCTGGACAAATGGGACGATTATACCGAGGCCAAGGAAGCCATGTTCTTTTATACCGACACGGCAGATGCGCGCTGGATGATCGTCAAGTCGGATGACAAGAAGCGTGCTCGCCTCAACACCATGCAGCATTTTTTGTCAACGCTGGATTATCCCGGCAAGGATTTGCATATTGTGCGCGGCCCGGATCCGCTGATCGTCGGTTCTTCCGGGCATGTCATAGGTCGTTCCGAACATATTCTGGGCAAAAGTTTGCATCCGGCCTTGCGCAGGAAATAGGATTTTCAGGCGGAACGGCCGGTTCGGGTAAAAACAAGCCAGTAAAGGGCGCTGGCGGTCAACAGCATGAAAATGCCCGAGAAGGTGACATCCGAGAGGAAATGGCCGCCCATGCCCATGCGCACCAGCCCGGCGAGACTGCCAAAAATGACACCACCGGCTAACAGTGCCTGGCGCCAGGCGGGAAGCAGCAGGGCGAGGGCAAAAAAGACCATGAAGATTGACGAGGCTTCCCCGCTGACAAACGAGCAGTTGTGGTCACAGCTTGAGCCAGGAACCAGGGCCGGGGTAAATTTTCCGCTGGACCCGAACTGTTCCGTCTGTATGGGGCGCGCGCGCCCCCAGTGATCCTTCAATATGGTATTGGTTATAATACCGGGGCCAATGGCCATACAGGCGACCAGATAGGCCCAGTGAGGGATTGCAAAACCCAGCAGGGTGTTCTTTTTAAAAATTGTATAAAAGAGCCCGAACAGGCAAAGGGCGCAAAAACCTATAAAGAACAGCCGGAACAGAAATCTCGGTATTGTGCCCGCGGGGTTGCCAATCAGCACAAAATTTCCGTTGCCTTCATAAAACAGCGCGGCAGAATACAGATCCAGCTCCGGCCAGATCGAGAAAACAATGCCTGCCAGCAGCCCGCAGAGCAAGGCTGCCGCCCAGACGGTGCGCAACGGCTTTGTATGACTGTTTTTCGCCTCACTCATAAAAAGTCTTTATTTATTAGACGCATAAATCTAAAAGGTGGCCTTCAGGTGACTGACAGGAACAGAGTTGAAAATATGGACGAAACAGATGGAATCAGCAAACAGTTTTATCTGACGGGGGGTAAAATAATTGCCGGTGCATTCATTTTGCTATCGGCTTTCATCAACAGTGGTGAAGCCCGGCAATGCGGCCGCGCCTCCTGGTATGCCCTTGACGGCCATCGAACAGCGAGTGGCGAACGGATGAATTCCCGCCGTCTGACAGCAGCGCATCGCAGCCTGCCCTTTGGCACAAGGGTCAGTGTTCATAATCGTCGCATCATTGATCTGTCACGCGCCGCGGCGCGAAAGCTGGGTTTTTTGGGACGAGGTTCCACAACGGTTTGTCTCTCCCGACAGTTTTCCAGGAAGAGACACCGACATCACCGTTAGGCCGCAAAAACGGATCAACACCGTCCAAAACCGTTTATGAGTCTACGGCCCGGTCCGGATATCCGGCCATACCGCGGGCTGTCGTCCTGGTGCCGGAAAAATGGAAGCAGACGGTGGCGGGTCAGGCGTTGCCAGCCCTGTCCGCGATCGATTTGCTGATCATCCGGGCAACAACAAAACTGATGGGAAGAGCAACAAGGAAAGCACCGACGACCAGCATCAAAATAGTCGATCCCTGCTGGCCAAATGAAGCGCCCCCGTCAATGGGTGAAGACATGGCAAGCACACCAACAACGGCAATACCGGCCAGAGTCGGGGCAACCATTACGAACAGTAGTGCCATAATCTTGATCATCAGTTCCTCCTGTCGTTACAATCAGCGCTTGTCCGGCGGGAACGGCCATCCCGGTGGAAATTCCCATAAATCCTGACCCGCGTGCAGCAATCCGTAACCCGGTTTAGCAGCGGGATCATTTCCCGGCATTGATCTTTCTCAAATACACAAACGGTGCATATACATTCTTGCAAAAACAGGTCAGGCGTTTTCGGTTCCGTTTCCGATCTCGTCAAAGGCTCTGACCAGCAATTCATTCATGGTACGTCTGATCCGGTGATCGGAAAGGTCGATCTTTTGCGCATCGAAATCGCCACGGATTTTTCTGAAAACATCCTCATCGCCGGGTTCCTGAAGATCAGATTTGATCACTTCCTTTGCATAGTTTTCAGCATCGGGACCCGACAGGCCCAGATGTTCGGCGGCCCACAGACCCAGCAGACGATTGCGTCGGGCCTTTGCCTTGAACCGCAGTTCGGCATCCTGTGCGAATTTGGCTTCAATGGCCTGGCCGCGTTTTTCAAATTCATCCATATCGGTTTCCTCGGATAGTGTGAAGATTCGGTTTATACTGGAGATAGACCGACAACGGCTTCAAATCAATATGTGTCTATGACCTGATTGCTTCATTGTTTCATTGCGCACGATGGGCTAGGGTCGGATTCGTAAATCGGATTTTTGGGTGCGAGGTTTCACCGGCTTTGCCGTTGGCGGCTGTCGTTCCGAAAAAAGGGAAAGAACAATATCATGAGCAAACGTCGCCGGATCTACGAAGGCAAGGCCAAGATCCTTTATGAAGGTCCGGAACCGGGCCTGCTTGTGCAGCATTTCAAGGATGATGCCACGGCTTTCAATGCCAAAAAACACGAAGTGATCGACGGCAAGGGTGTTCTCAATAACCGCATTTCCGAATATCTGTTCCTGCGACTCGCGGAAATCGGTATCCCGACCCATTTTGTCAAGCGCCTGAACATGCGTGAGCAACTGATTCGCGAGGTGGAAATCATTCCGCTCGAGGTTGTTGTGCGCAATATTGCGGCGGGCTCCATTGCCAAACGCCTCGGGCTTGAAGAGGGGACACCGTTGCCGCGCTCGATCGTCGAATTTTACTTCAAGGAAGACAAACTTGATGATCCGATGGTGTCGGAAGAGCACATCACGGCTTTTGGCTGGGCCCATCCCCCCGAGATTGATGAAATGACAGCAATGGCCCTGCGCATTAATGATTTTATGGCCGGTCTGTTTATGGGCATCGGTATCCGGCTTGTGGATTTCAAGATTGAATTCGGGCGGCTGGTCGAAAATGACATGATGCGCATTGTGCTGGCCGATGAAATCAGCCCTGACAGTTGTCGTTTGTGGGATGTGGAGACAGACGACAAAATGGACAAGGACCGCTTTCGCCGGGATATGGGCGGGCTGGTCGAAGCCTATCGCGAAGTCGCGCAACGTCTTGGCATTTTGCCCGAGGGCGATCTGTCGCGGGAGAAGACAGGCCCGCGGCTGGTGAGCTCCAACGAGGACTGAAGGGCACAATCCGGAGCTGACGATCGGGAGAAGGAAGTTTGATGCCTGATTGTGTTTTTTGCAATATTCCGAAATCTGAACTGATCGCGGAAAGCGAATTGTGTTTTGCCATCTATGACAAATTCCCGGTTGCGCCCCTGCATACGCTGATTATTCCCAAAAGATGCATGGCCACGCCATTCGAGCTGACACCGGAGGAACAGGGAGAGCTGTTTGAACTGGCGCGCCAGCGCAGCATTGCCATTGCCACCGGTGATCCCTCGGTAGGCGGATTCAATTTCGGGGCCAATATCGGGGAACCGGCCGGACAGAAAATCATGCATGTGCATTTTCATCTGATCCCGCGCCGCGCCGGTGATCTCGATCCGCCACCGGCAAAACCGGACTGATGATGCTAGGTCATAAACTCATAAACAGGATCGAAATGGCAGGAGCAGATTTGTTTTCCCGCAAGGCGCAAGTTCGCAGGAAACCTTGTGGTTTTCAAGAGCTTGCAACACAGCGGGGGAGCAAATCTGCCC
>JALXEI010000143.1 GCA_027069645.1 Hyphomicrobiales bacterium | reverse complement strand
GACAACAATCATGACTGCAGGTTGCCCGACACCATGACCTCCCTTGCTCCATTTTCACTTCCCGGCCAGTTTTGGCGCGGAAACCTGCACACCCACTCAACCCTTTCAGACGGTGCATTGTCGCCTGCGGAAGTCATCGCCAGCTATAAAAACGCCGGTTATGATTTTCTCATGCTGTCAGAACATTACGCACCGGATTTTGACTGGCCGATTGCCGACACCCGTCATCTGCGTGATGACAGCTTTACCACCATTATCGGCACCGAGCTGCACGCCCCCAAGACGACAGTTGGTGAATACTGGCATATTCTTGCCGCCCGTCTCCCGCGTGATTGTGAACACACCCGGCCAGATGAAACCGGCCCGCAGGTGGCCCGCCGGGCTGCTGAAGCCGGCGCATTCATTTCCATCTGCCACCCGGCCTGGAGCCAGCTGACATTTGAAGACGGCATGTCGGTTAATGCCGCCCATTCCGTTGAAATCTACAACCACGGCAGCGAAGTCGAGAACGACCGCGGCGACGGTCTGTATCTGCTCGACCAGTTGCTTAACGCCGGAAGACGCCTGAGCGCCAATGCCGTTGATGATGCCCACCTGCACAACGGAACACTGGATGCCTTTGGCGGCTGGGTAAATGTCAAAACCGAAAACCTTGACCCGGCCGAACTGGTCACCGCCCTGAAGAACGGCCACTTTTATTCAAGCCAGGGGCCGCAAATCCACAATATCAGCTTTTCTGACAATCGCTTTCTGGTTGATTGCACCCCGGTTCAGTCCATTACCCTGCTCGGCGGCACCTCAAAGACCGTCACCCAGGTTGGCGAAAACATCACTTCTGCTGCCCTGTCGCTGGATTCACTGCAAAACGCCTGGCTGAATTCAACCCCCTCGCCGTGGTTGCGTATTGTTGTTCGCGAGGCGAGCGGTAAAAAAGCCTGGTCAAATCCGATCTGGCTTGATCAGTTGACTTGATCTATTCTCGACCATGCTCGATTTCAGGCAAATCATATCGCACCCCGGATTTGTTCCCGTTGCCCTGCTGCTTGCCGCTTCAATCTTTGTCTCGCTCGTTGGTCGCTATTCTGACTACCTCGCCGCCGACATGGACAAAAACGGCGTTGCAACCAGCGCTGTCATCATCGCCAAATCCCGCGAGCGCGCCCGCAACACCCACAACACCTTCGGCGGCAGCCGCGAGCGCTATATGCTGCAATATCGCTTTGCACTGGAAAATGGCGACACGTACATTTCAAACCGCCCGTTCTCCAGGGAATTCTGGGACACGGTCAAAACCGGCGACCGCATAAACTTCACCTACAACCGCACCAACCCGGCATTGCAGGATTTCGGCTTTGCCGGTTTCACCGAGGTTGCCACCCGCCTGCGCATTTTTGCCTGGGCACTGTTCCTTGCTGCCATCGGCACCGGATACTATTTCCACCGCCGCCCCGGGCATTGAAGGAAACGCGCTTGCATCACAGACTATCCTCATTACCGGGCTTGTCCCGGTAATCCACTTGTTGAGTTTTCGCATGGCATCCGCCATGCGACCGTTCACGGGCCGACGCAAACTAAAAAAGTTTGCTTGCCCTGCCACGGAGGGATTCCCTCATTGCCGGGCTTGTCCCGGTAATCCATAACCTCCCCCCTTTCGTCATTCCGGCGCAGGCCGGAATCCATGTCGTGAGCTATCGGCTCAGCAAATTGTAAAGG
>JALXEI010000142.1 GCA_027069645.1 Hyphomicrobiales bacterium | reverse complement strand
ATCTTTTTCTTCAATGACGAAATCCTCAACCGGTTGCTTCCCGTCACTGCTATCCACTTCCTTTTCCCGACCGGCAAGTGGCTGGCTGACATCCTCAACCAGTTTCTTGTCCGCATCTCCCGTCCGCTTCAATATTTCATGAACGGTGTTGCGAAAAGCCTCTCCGGCCGAGCCTGGGTATTTGGCGGCAAACGAACGGCTTTCCGCGCTGTAGCGGGCGGCATGCTGTATGGGCGCCATATGCGGGACAGCATCGGGGAAGCATCGGCTTTCCTCGTCATTGGCGAGAATTTTGTGATAGGCTTCGTCTTCCGGGGAAAGCGGGTCTTTCATGTTGACCAGAATGCCCAGATTTTCGGCCATTTTCAGATCGGGGTTGATCTTCTTGAACTCGCGGAACATTTCCAGTCCGGCAATGGCGAGAAAATCGGGCCGCGCCGGGGCCAGATGGAAATCAGCCTCGCGCAACCATATTTCGGTGAGCAGTGACAAACCGGGCGGACAGTCAATCAGAATATAGTCGTAGGCAAGGCGGGCCTCGGCGAGGACCGACCTCACCAGCCCCCGCATCTGTTCATGGCGATCCGCTTCTGTTACGGCCCGCTCGACAAGCGTCAGGCGCAGATCGCCAGGCAGCAGATCAATGGTCTCGGCATCATCGACATCCGCGACGCCCTTCGTCACAAATTCCTTCCAGTCAGGCGTCTCGCCAAGGATCAGCGACTGGTGCAACAACCCCACCAGGGTTTTCCATTCCGCCCGCTTGTTGTTGAGCGCATCAAACGGCATGGTCATGACACTGAGGCTCATTTGTGCATCACTGTCGATCACCAGCACCTTTTTTCCGTAGTAGTAAGACAGCGTTTCCGCGATGGCCAGTGTGACCGTCGATTTTCCCACACCGCCCTTCGCATTCATGACCGCAATTGAAGATCCGAGTTTGTTATTATTCATGCCCCATCCTGACTGAAAATATGTTGAAACGCCCCCACAGGCCCAAGACTCAACTCCCCCTGGAATTATGGTCATAATTCAGGCAAACATGGGGCGAAGAAACAGGGGCGGCGCTGTTTTTACCAAAGTTGTGGAAACCGTGCATCACGCCGGAATGAGCTGCCGGACGAATGTCGCGGGAAACCCCGGTTTATTTTTCTGCCGGCTACCCGTTTACACAAATTGGCCTTTTATTTTTCCCAGCATGCCTTATCCTCTATAACAGAGCTATTATCAGGAACACAGGTATGACCGATCAGAGCAGTTTTTTTCATGATTTCCATGTCACGATGGCGCAACCCTGCCCCTATTTGCCAGGCAAACTCGAACGCAAACTGTTCACACATCTGACCCCGGACAAACCCGCCAGCTTTATTGACAAGCTGTTGCGCAACGGATTTCGCCGCTCGCAAAATGTGGCCTATCTTCCCTATTGCAGCGATTGCCAGGCCTGCGTTTCGGTCCGTATTGTGGTTGACCGGTTCGTTCCCGGAAAATCATTTCGTCGCCTGTTCAAACGCAACGGGGATCTCGTTGCCAGCCGTGTCAAACGCGAGGCAACCCAGGAACAATATGAACTGTTCGACCTCTATATCAACACCCGGCACGGTGATGGTGGCATGGCCGAGATGGACCATTTCGACTTTTCCATGATGATCGAGGAGAGCGAGGCCGATACATTTTTGACGGAATACCGGTTGCGCACGCCGCTTGACAGTGAAACCGCGCCGAACGATGCCCCGGTTGCTGCCGGAACGGCCCCGACAAAAAAAGGTCAACTGATTGCGGTTTCCCTTTGTGACCGCCTGTCGGACGGCATCTCAATGGTCTACAGCTTTTTCGACCCGCAATATGCCAGCCGCAGCCTGGGCAGCTACATGATACTGGAACATGTGGACTATGCAAGACGCCAGGGGCTGCCTTTCGTCTATCTCGGCTACTGGATCAGGGACTGCCGGAAAATGTCCTACAAATCACGCTTCGCACCGCAACAACACCTCACCCCGGAAGGCTGGAAAGATGCCTTGCCGAAAGAGGACCAGGCCGTAAACTCATAAACAGGGTCGAAATGGCCCTGAAGTAAAGCAGGCCGGGGCGGCAAAGCCCCTCATTCCGGAACCCGTTCCAGCAGCTCTTCCCGCTTCAAACGAAAATCACTGTCACGCCAGCGCTCCTCAATCCGGCGCAGGGTCCGGCCAAGCGCCGGACCGGGTTTCATGCCCTTTTTCAGCAAATCAGCCGCTTTTACCGGAAAAGCAGGGGGTTGCCAGTTTCGCAACATGTGATATTTGTCCCGCCAGCCCTCATGATCAGCCCCGTCACCAGACAAAAACCAGCCAATGACAAAGCGATCAATTCCCTCTTTGCCAACCCTGTGACAGGCCAGACGCGCCTGCTTGCCAGTGCTTTCTGCCTCAAGATCAAGGGGATGTGCCCAGTGGGCAAGCCGATGCCTTTCCCTGTTTGACAGACGCAACCCGCTTGCCAGGCGGTCTGCATCCTCGCGCACCAGCATATAGAGCACGCCCAGCCGGTCCATTTCAGAAGGAGATCTTTGCAACTCCCGTTCAAAAACCAGCCAGCGTTCAAACCTGCTCATATGCGGCACCATATGAACCAGAGAATTCAGCAGGCCACGGGCGAACATTTGACGAAGGACCGCAGCGATATGGGGCTGTACCAGCAGCCGCAGAAATTCGCTGCGCACCCGCTCGCGCGACAGGGAAACCAGCCCTCCTTGCAGAGCCGTGCAGGCCTTGAGCCCGGCTCCATCAAGCCGCCCTTCTCCATAGCGGGCACTGAAACGAAAAAAGCGCAATATACGCAAATAGTCTTCCCGAATCCGGTCTTCGGCACTGCCAATGAAACGAACCCTGCCCGCCATCAGATCCTCATAGCCGCCAAGTGGATCGAACAATGTGCCGTCACCGTCCACATAAAGAGCATTCATGGTGAAGTCGCGACGCAGGGCATCGAGTCGCCAGTCTTCGGTAAAGGCAACTCGGGCATGGCGTCCGTCGGTTTCGCGATCGACCCGCAAGGTGGTTACTTCATAGCTGCGGTCTTCGATAACCAGCGTCACGGTGCCATGATCAATACCGGTGGCAATCGCCCTGTAACCGGCCTTTTGCGCCAGTGCCATGACCGTTTGCGGCCGGGCATCGGTGGCAATGTCAAGATCGCCGCCCGGTTCGCCCGTCAGAGCGTTGCGCACAATGCCGCCGACAAACCGGGCCTTGTAGCCCGCTTCATCAAACAGCTTCATCAGCGCGGCAGTTGATGCACAGGACAACCATTCACCGGTCAGTTTCTGTGGTATCCGTGTCATGCGCCCCCGGTCCGCAGTGCCGGAGAATCGGCTGGTTCAAGCCGTCCGGAGCGGTCGAAATGCCCGGGCCGGACTTTACCATCCTCAAGCACCGGGGGCTGATAGCGCCCTTCTGTTGGCGCCGTTTCCCGCGAGGCAAGGAAAAACAGCCCCGCCACCCCCAGAACAATACCAAGGAACAGCATCGCAAACACCGGCGCATCACTCATGATTTCGCGATGGCCACGTTCCCCGTGGATCAGCCAGCGCCAGCCCGCATAAACGATGAACGGCAACAAAAACAGCACTACATCAAAGAGAACAATTCTGGTCATTCGCGTTTTGCCTTCAAACAGGGTTCAGACCATCGCCCCGCAATCAGGGGCCAGATAGTCATTCATAAAGCTTTTCCTGCAACATTTTCAAAATGGCGGCTGTGGCGCCCCATATCCGGTGGTTCCCGTAATCAATCACATAAAACTCGCGCATTTTACCGCGCCAGAACAGCTTCTCTATACGATAACTGGTGCGCGCCATCAAAAATGAAAGTGGTACCTCGAAAATTTCGGCCACCTCGCGCGCGCAAGGTCTGAGAACAAAAGGGGGCATGAGAAGCCCGACAACGGGATAGATGGCAAATCCTGTCCCTGTTTTATGTGCCGCAAGATGACCGAGAATCTCGACGTGATGCGCCTCGATACCGGTCTCTTCGCGTGTCTCGCGCAGGGCTGCGGTAACAATTGAGTCATCATCGGGTGTGATTTTTCCTCCCGGAAACGAGATCTGACCGGCATGGTGCGGGTGATCGTCCGTCCTTCTTGTGAACAAAACAGCCGGTTCGGGACGCGCGATGATCGGCACGAGAACGGCTGCCGGACACAATTCCCCCTTTTCAACACACAAATCACCGGAATCACCATCCCTCTCGCTTTCACTGAACGGGGCGAGAAGGGCGCGGGCTCTTTTTCGCAGCCGGTTTGCGTCAAAGTCGTTTTCCTGCCTGTTTTGTTTCATATGAGTGAAACCTCGGTCCGGGAAGAATTTTCGTTAGTTTCCGGGTGCTCTCCAATATAGAGCGACAGTTTCAGACGGGACAGGGAAAAATGAAATCTGTTTTTTTTCGGCAAAAAGGTTCCAGCACGGCCAAAGCCTCTGTATATTACTGCTCATGACAAGCCTTACACAATCAGACGAGGATCTCGTCTCGCAAATTGAAGCTGCCGGCGAAGAACTCTCACAGGTGAGAGAAGCAGCCGCTTCGGTTATTTTCGGTCAGGACAATGTGATTGATCTGGCACTGATTACCGTTCTGGCCGGGGGACACGCCCTGCTGATTGGTGTCCCGGGTCTCGCCAAAACCCTGCTGGTGGAAACGCTGGGGACGGTTCTGGGGCTGGATGAACGACGCATCCAGTTCACTCCGGATCTGATGCCGTCCGATATTCTGGGCTCCGAGGTGCTGGAGGAAAGCGACAGCGGCAAGCGTCATTTTCGTTTCATAAAGGGGCCTGTCTTCGCGCAGCTGTTGATGGCCGACGAGATCAACAGGGCCTCGCCAAAGACGCAATCGGCGCTGTTGCAGGCCATGCAGGAGCATCATGTCACCGTTGCCGGTGAACGCCACGACCTGCCTGTCCCCTTTCATGTCCTCGCGACACAAAACCCGCTGGAACAGGAAGGCACCTATCCCCTGCCCGAAGCGCAGCTTGACCGTTTCCTGCTGCAAATCGATGTCGATTACCCGGATGAAATATCGGAACGCCGCATGCTGCTGGAAACCACGGGAACCACCGACCGGAAAGCACGCCAGGTCTGGTCCGTCGAACAACTCATGAAAACCCGCAATCTGGTGCGTCAGTTGCCGGTTGGCGAAAGCGTTGTCGATGCTATCCTGAAACTGGTGCGCTCCGCCCGCCCTGCTTCGGAGGGAAGTGGCGGGGACAGCCTGTCGGAACTGATTTCCTGGGGACCTGGTCCGCGCGCCAGCCAGGCCCTGATGACGGGCGTACGCGCCAGAGCGCTGATGGATGGCCGCCTGTCACCCTCGATTGATGATGTCATCGCACTGGCCCATCCCGTCCTTCGACATCGCATGGCCCTGAGTTTTGCCGCCCGTGCCGAGGGCGTCACCCTTGACGAGATCATCAGCCGGTTGACGGCGCGACTCGACTGAACAAACCAGATTGAAAGATGTGCCAGTGGATTTTCCGGCCAATGACTATGATCAGATCGAGCATGATGCCCATCGGCTGGCCAGTCGCATGCCCGCCCTGCTGGTGGATGCCGGGCGCATAGCCAATACGCTGGCCCACGGCATTCACGGGCGCAGACAACAGGGGCCTGGCGAAACATTCTGGCAGTTTCGCCCCTATGAAAGCTCGGACAGCGCCCACAATATCGACTGGCGGCGCTCGGCCACCTCCGATCGTTTGTTTATCAGAGAGCGCGAATGGGAGGCCTCCCATACCATCTGGTTATGGCCGGACCTTTCTCCCTCCATGAATTTCATGTCTGCGTACACAAAAGCCCGCAAAGCCGAACGGGCTCTTGTCCTCATGCTGGCCATCTCCGAGTTGCTGATACGGGCCGGAGAACGCATCGGCCTGCCCGATCTCATGCCACCCGGTAATCAGCACAATGCCCCGCAAAAGCTGGCGCGCCATATCGCCACGCATGGCGACCATCCTGTTTTCAGCAGCTTTCCGCTCAGTCGGCAAATGAAGCGCTTTGGCGAAATCATTCTGTTCAGTGATTTTCTTGCCCCTGCCGATCAGGTCACGCAGATGATCAGGACACTGTCGGGGCGGGGGATCAGGGGCCATCTGGTGCAAATTCTTGACC
>JALXEI010000141.1 GCA_027069645.1 Hyphomicrobiales bacterium | reverse complement strand
ATGCGTAGCAGCGATGATTTACCCGAACCATTGACCCCGACGACGCCAATCTTGGCATCGGGCAGGAAGGACAGGCGGACATTGTCCAACACCTTCTTGCCGCCGGGATAAGACTTGGAAAGCCCGTCAAGGACATAAACATATTGAGGATTGGCCATAAGGAAACTTCGTCTCTTTGCATTCATCGGGAGGTTTGACAATTTTCAAACTGACTGTTTACCCCCAATATCGCCGCAGGACAAACAATAATCGAAAGTCATCCGCACAAACAAAGCTCTTCGTGCATGTTTTTCCGCCTTCATGCTATTTCAACAGATATAATCGGAGCTTAGGAATTTTTTATCATTTGTTTTCAACGAATATTTAACCCTGGTCATGTTTAATACTTCAAGACACACCAGAAATGTAACGCCTAAAAGTATCGAGTCGGGTGAATTATGGATATTGCTACAATTGTCGGCGCCATTGCCGGCCTCCTCGTCATTGTCATTGCCATTGCAATTGGTGGTGATTTTGGTTCCTTTATCAACGTCCCATCCCTGTTGATTGTTGTTGGTGGCGGGCTTTCCGTGACCGTCATGCGATTTCCCATCAGCAATGTTCTTTCGGCTCTCGCTCTTGGAACCAGTGTCGCTTTCAAGAACAGAAAAGATACCCCTAAAGACAAAATAGACAAACTTGTCGAACTGGCCGATCTCGTTCGCAAAAGTGGTCCTCTGGCTCTCGAAAATGCCGAGATTGATGATCCCATTTTGAAAAAGGGCGCCCAGATGGTCGCCGATGGCTATGAGGAAGAAGTGCTTATTGGCATGCTTGAGCTTGAACGCGACCTTTACCTGCAACGGCTTGACGAGGCGGCACGTATTTACAAGCAATTTGGTGATGCGGCTCCAGCCTTTGGCATGATCGGGACGCTGGTCGGACTTGTGCAAATGCTCTCGACAATGGACGACCCGGCCGCCATTGGCCCATCTATGGCCGTCGCCCTGCTGACAACACTCTATGGTGCTGTCCTTTCCAATGCCATTGCCCTGCCCATCTCGGACAAGCTCGCAACAAAAGCCAAACTTGAAGAAGTCAACCAGACCCTGTCTATTGACGGCATTACCCATCTGCGCGCCAATCGGGCCCCGCAACTCATCAAGGAGATGCTTCTGGCCTATTTGCCCGAGAAAGAACGCCAGATCGCGCAAATGGAGATGGCCGCCGCCTAGCCAGGGTCCGGGTTCATAAACGGAATCTCAATCGCAGAGGACAGATAAAATGGCAAAATGCAAAAAGGCACAGGATTGCCCCGAGGGTCTCCCGGACTGGCTTTTAACCTTTGCTGACCTGATGTCGCTGCTGGTCTGTTTTTTCGTGCTGATTATCAGTTTTTCCATTCAGGACAAGGAAAAACTCCAGGTCGTTGCCGGTTCCATGCGCGACGCTTTCGGGATCAAGGAAGTGGCCCGCAAGGCCGGCATGATTGAAATCGAGGGGGCGCCTACCCGGGAATTCATCAAATCCGTCAGCGCGGTAGAGGATGAAACCAAAGACAGCGACTATGATAATGTGCGCCAGGATGATCGCTCCAAACAGGGACCTGAAGCCAACACCCATGATATAGAGCGCAACAATATCCATCAGACAAAACAGTTTGCCCTTGCCGCCGCTTCTCTGCGTCAGGCTTTTGAGGAAATGCCGGATATCGCCGAATTGTCCGACAATATTCTTATCGAAAATACGCCTGAAGGCCTGCATATCCAGCTTGTCGACCAGGACGGGCGTTCAATGTTTCCCCAGGGCTCCAGCGAACCCTATGCGCACACCTATAAACTGCTGGCCAAAATGGTGCCGATCCTGCGCAAGCTGCCCAACCGCATTGCCATCACAGGCCACACAGACGCGACCAGACTTTATGGTCGTTCGGACTATACATTGTGGGATCTGTCCACCGACCGGGCCCGAACCGCGCGCAAAATCCTTGCCGCCAACGGCCTGCCCAATGACCGGTTCCATTCCATCAGCGGCAAGGCCGACACCGATCCGCTGTTTCCCGAAGATCCGTTCCTTGCCGCCAACCGACGCATTTCCATCCTGGTCATGGCCGAAGCGCCACCCATGCCTGCCGATATAAAACCGTAAACAGTGCTTCCGGGAATATAAAAGCGGCCCGCTGATGAATGGAATATGATCTCATCTGCGGGCCCGTCGGGCCTCCATACAGGGGGCATGGTTACCCGTCGAAAACTTCAAGTCATACAGAAGCGACTATCTGTAGTGATAGTGACGTATGCTGCAATGCCTGTGCAGCACCCCGCCAACCCAATGACGATGACGCCAGCAACGACGATGTCCGCGCCAATGAGCATGTCTGCGAGCATGCCTGTGCGCATGCCTGTGCGCATGCCTCGCCCCGCGCAGGGCAACATGTCCGAGAACATGAGCGGCACGAACACCGTGACGTGGCCCCGAACCGGCGCTGGCAGTGGCGGAAAAGCCAATAATACCCGCAAGCGTCAGAATTGCTGCTAAAATCTTCATGATAAAACCTCCATTTTGAGTGACAATTACAAGATGTAGAGACACAATGTCTGAACATATGTGGAGGTTAGACAAAAGGACCTGTCCATAAACTGATAACGGATGTCAGGAAACTGTCAGCTTCCTGGAAAGACAATAACCCGATGAAAGATGATGACAGGACAACGAAAAACAATTTGAGCAAGACATTCGCCAGGCGGGCATTTCTCCTGGCCGGATTCGCGGTGCTGGCATGCCTTGTTACCGGAAACAAGGCCAATGCGCAGCGACGACTTCCACCCCGTATTCGTCGCCGGATATTCAGGCGTCGAGGTATACGCCGGCGGGCCATCAGGCGTCTCAGGCAACGTGGACGGGGACTGGAAGATCAGGCCAGACAGGCCGTACGCCGTGGAAAGATCCGCCCTTTACGCGATGTAATGGCGAAGGTACGGAGGCATTCCAACGCAGAAGTTATAGATGTCGATTTGCGCAAACGCCCGGGGGGCTGGGTCTACGCGCTTCGCATTCTAACGAAAAGAGGTCGCGTTCGCGATGTCTTTCTTGACGCCAGAACGCTGAATATCCTCAGCATTGAGCAGAGCCATATCAATCGCAAGGGTCTCCCCTAGCCTCCCCCTCGGTTACCCCCTGATAATGACCACTTCGAAAAATCGCAACCGGTCCCTATAATAAAATGAAATCATTTTGCCGTTTTCAGACATGACACCCCGAGCAGAAAGGAGATTTGACTCCAATGCGCATTCTGATCGTCGAAGACGAAAACAAAATAGCTCTCGATGTCGCCCGTGCGCTCGAAGCATCGGGCTACATCCCCGAAATCGTCAGCGATGGCGAAGAAGCCTGGTTCCTTGGCGATACAGAAGACTATTGTGCCATCATCCTTGATCTGGGGCTGCCGGAACTTGACGGCATATCCATTCTCAAAAGATGGCGGGCTGCGGCCAATTCAACGCCGGTCCTGATCATTACCGCACGGGGGAGCTGGAGCGAACGGGTCGATGGTATTGACGCAGGTGCAGATGACTATCTCGTCAAACCCTTTCAGATCGAGGAACTTCTGGCAAGGCTGCGTGCCGTTTTGCGCCGCACGGCAGGCCATGCCTCATCGCTGATCAAAATCCGTGACGTGCTGTTCGACCCGCGCCAGATGCGCCTTTGTGTTCACGGCACCCCCCTGTCACTCTCGCAACTTGAATATCGCGCCATTTCCTATCTTTTCCACAACCGTAACCGCGTTGTCCCCCGGCATGAAATCGTCGAACATGTCTATGGTATCAACAACGACCGCGAAACCAACACGCTTGAAGTGCTGATTGGCCGCTTGCGTAAAAAGGTTGGCGTTGATCTGATCGAAACCCGGCGAGGACTTGGATATATCATCTGCGATGAAGACGACAGGACGGACAATCCGAAATGAAGCGCTCCTCTCTGCATTTGCGCCTGGGCCTTTCTGCTCTTTTTTCCATTCTGATCGCACTAGGCCTTTCGGAACTGTTCCTGAGTCTGCTGTTCGAGCGCCATGTCCTGCGCCGGGTCGACAATGAATTGTCCATCTATATCAAACAGCTTGCTGCAACGCTGGACATCGGCACAGATGGCAAGCCGGTTCTGGTGAATACGCTCGCCGATCCGCGCTTTCAAAAACCCCTGTCCGGTCTCTACTGGCAGATTGATGACGACAAAAAAAACATGCTGGTTTCGCGCTCCCTGTGGGACCAGACCCTGGCCCTGCCCCCCTTTGACGCCAAACACCTGTCTCCGACACGTCAAGAAATCACCGGGCTTGACGGCAAAACCCTGATTATCCGCTCCCGAGTCATCTTTCTGGAAACAGCGAACGGTGACCGCCCTTTTCGCATTTCCGCCGCTATCAACAAGGATGAAATACGCTCTGCCAGTATGCAGTTTTCGCGAGATCTCATGATCGCCCTCGGGCTTTTGGCCGTTGCCCTTCTCGGAGCCGCGTGGCTGCAAATTCATATTGGCCTTGCCCCCCTCAAACAGATCAGCAGGCGCATCAACGCCATCAGGAATGGTGAAACGGAGCTGCTCGAAGGGGATTATCCCGAAGAAGTACAATTGCTGGTCGGCGAGGTTAATGCCCTGCTCAACGCCAATAACACAGCCGTCAAGCGGGCCAGAGACAGCGCTGCCGATCTTGCGCACGGACTGAAAACCCCGCTGGCCATTTTGCAGGCGGAAAGCCGCAGCCTCGCCGAACGCCGGCAAACCGATGCGGCCAGGGAAGTCAGCACCCAGGTGGAACAAATGCGCCAGCGCATAGAGCAACATCTGGCGGCTGTGCGTCTGCGCGGACAAGGCGGCGGGATGCGGGGACGTTCGCAGGCCGGAACCGGTTTTGAAAAAATTGTCAAGGCGATGAAAGTCATGCCGCGGGGAGAAGAGCTTGACTGGATGATCGAGATGGCAGCCGATCTGGTGTTACCGATCGACAATCAGGATTTTTATGAAGTGTTTGGCAATCTGCTCGACAATGCCCGCAAATGGGCTACCGGTAAAATCATCATTACCGGCGAGGAGACAGAAAATGAGATCAGGCTGTCGATCTGCGATGACGGACCAGGCATCCCCGAAGAACAGGTCGAGGAAGCGCTAAAACGCGGATCACGACTTGACGAACAGAAAAACGGAACGGGTCTTGGCCTGTCCATAGCCCGGAACGTGCTGGATGAATATGGCGCAACCCTTCAGGTCAATAACAGGAAAACGGGCGGGGCCTGCATCCTGGTGATCATCCCCCGTCACACCACCACAAAACAGGTCAATGATTCATCGAGTAAAAAAACAAAGCTATAAAAGGGCCTCTGTTCTCCCTGGCAATTCATCAATCTCGAAAATTCGCAAACCGTCGGCACAGCCTGTTTGTTTCCCCCATCAAACCGTGATTTTCAATCGCCATCCATAAGCTTTTGAAGTCGCTCTTTTTCCGCGCTCGAAAGCGCTTCAACTTTCGGCCCATCTGTGCTGCCCGATCCCCGTTTTGACCAGTTCATATAAATATAACCTGCCGCGAACAGCAGCATTAGCAAAGGCCCGAGCCAGAGAAAGACGGTGTGCATATTTAACAAGGGCCTGAGCAGGACAAACTCGCCGTAACGATCGACGATATATTGCATGGCCTGCTCATTGCTGTCACCTTTGGTCAAACGCTCGCGCACCAGAAGGCGCAAATCCTTTGCCAGATCCGCATTGCTGTCATCAATGGACTGGTTCTGACAGACCAGACAGCGCAGATTTTTAGAGATCTCGCGGGCTCGCGCCTCCAGCTTCGGGTCTTTCAGCATTTCATCCGGTTCGACGGCCAAAACGCTGCCCGGCTGCATGAGAAACAACACGGCAAAGACCAATGACAACAAACGCCTGATCATCTTTCGCCCCCTACTCCGCTGCCACAGCCCTGGCACGCTTTTGTTTTGATCGTTTGGGCGCACCGATGCGCAAGCGCCGGTCGGAAAGCGAAACCATGCCGCCAAAGGCCATGATCAGACATCCGAGCCAGATGAAGCGGACAAACGGGTTGAAATAGGTGCGCACCGTATAGGCACCGCCTTGCAACTTGTCGCCAATGGCCAGATAGAGGTCGCCCGTCCATGCGTTGTAAATACCCGTTTCCGTT
>JALXEI010000140.1 GCA_027069645.1 Hyphomicrobiales bacterium | reverse complement strand
CACCTATATCGAGCGCAAATTTGGTCGCGAGGAGGTGGTCTATATCGACGACAAGCTGGCCCCCATTCTTGACGAGACCTATGGCGTCATCATCTATCAGGAACAGGTGATGCAGATTGCCCGCGAGCTGGCCGGCTATTCGCTGGGTGAAGCCGATTTGCTGCGCCGCGCCATGGGCAAGAAGATTGCCGCCGAAATGGACAAGCAGCGGCCCAAATTTGTCGAAGGGGCGGCCGAACATGGCGTGACGAAAAAAAATGCCGAGGTGATTTTCGATCTGCTGGCCAAGTTCGCCAGTTACGGTTTCAACAAGTCCCACGCCGCCGCCTATGCGCTGCTTGCCTATCAGACAGCTTTTCTCAAGGCCAACTATCCGGTCGAGTTCATGGCCGGGATCATGACGCTCGATCAGGGCAATACGGACAAGGTGAAACTGTTTTTTGAAGAAACAAGGGTGATGGGCATTGAAATGCTGCGCCCTTCCATCAATCATTCAACCGCCGAGTTCCGCCCGGAAATGAAGGACGGCAAAAAGGCCATTCGCTATTCGCTGGCGGCTTTGAAAAATGTCGGGGCCGAAGCGATGGAGGCCTTGTGCGCCGAGCGTGAGAAAAACGGCAAGTTCAAAAATCTCGCCGATTTCGCCAATCGTATTGACCCCAAAGCGGTCAACAAGCGCACGCTGGAAATGCTCGCCGCCGCCGATGCCTTTGCCGATTTCGGGCTGGAGCGGGCGCAGGTCTATGGCAATGTCGATCTGATCATGGCGGCGGCCCATCAGGCGGCGAGCGACCAGAGCAGCGGCCAGACTTCCCTGTTTGGCGGTGGCGGTGAAGAAGAAACGTCGGAGCTGAAACTGCGCGAGGTCAAATTGTGGGTGCCCGGCGAAATTCTCGGCAAGGAACAGGAAGCGGTGGGCTTTTATCTCTCGGGCCATCCGCTGGATGAATACAGGGAACTGCTCGATCAGTTGCGCGTCGAGAGCTATCAGACCTTTTGTGCGCGGGTCGAAGAGATCAAAAAGGAAGCGGCGGAAAAGAAGCGGGCCGAACCTGAAACGAAAGAGCCAGGCAGTGCCGAGCTAACCCTTGAAGAACAGGTCGAGCGTAACAAAAAAAGAGAGGCCGAGCGCGCCAAAGACAATCTGGTGCCGTTTCGCCGGGGTGAGCGGCGGCCCGACAGCGGCATTCCCGGTACGCTGGCCGGGGTCGTGGATTATGTGCAGGAGCGCTGGTCGAAAAAGGGCAATAAATTCGCCTTCTGCGGTTTTTCCGATGCCGGGGCGCAGTTCGAGATGATCATGTTCGCCGAAACGCTGGAAGCCACCCGCGAATTGTTGCAGCCCGGCACGCCCGTTCTGCTGAAGGTTTCCGCCGACCCGGAAAGCGAAAATCTGCGCCTGCGCCTTTTGTCCGCCGATGCGCTCGATCAGGCCGCGGGCCGCCTGCAAAAATCCGTGCAACTGACGGTCAACAAACCCGAAGCGCTGGAAGAACTGGCCCGCCGTCTGGAAAAGGGCGGCAAGGGCCGCTTGCGGCTGGTGCTGCGCCTTGACAATATGGCCCGCGAAGTGGTCATGCCCCTCCCCAATGGCCTCGACACCTCGCCGCGTGCCTTGAACGAGCTGAAAGTCCTGCCGGGTGTTTGCGAGCTGCGGGAGATGTAGGGGGCAGGCGTGGTTGTTATTGCACTCTGGAAACGTTCGGAAAGGGATTGCAACCCCCTTCTGGCGCGAGAATATAAAAGATGGCTCCCCGGTTGTATGATGACATTGCCTGATTTTCCTGTTTTTGAAGTTGCCTGCGCCTCGATCAGCCGGTTACTTCACAGGCAGCATTTCGGCGAACTGATATTCAAGTGCCCCGGGGTCTTTCATCAGTTGCGCATGAGAATCGATGGACATCTGATCGGGGAAGACCTCCTCACGCCCCTCTGTGATGGCTTGCAGTACAGCTTTGACAATTTGAGCCGGCGGGACGCCAGGTATATCAAAATCAGCCGCCATATCGGTATCAACGGGACCGGGATAAACCCCGATGACCCGGGTGAACTGATAGACCATTTCCGCTCGCACACCCTGTGTCATGGATCGCAGTGCAGCCTTGGAGGCCGAGTAGGAGCCGATAAGCGGGATGTTGGCAAAGGATACAATTGAAGCCATATTGACGATTGTACCGCCACCATTGGCTTTTAATACAGGAGCAAAGGCCCTGATCATCGACAGTGTACCAAAATAATTGACTTCCATCTCGGCACGCGCTGCCTCAAGATCATCGGCAGCCAGAAAACCGGCATATTTTGCCAGTCCGGCATTGTTGATCAGCAGGTTGATATCGCTTGCTCTTGCAGCAACGGCTGCGACCTGTGCCTGATCGGTTATATCGAGCCCGATCGGAATGATTTGATCCGGGTGAAGAGATTTCAATTCCTCCAGTTGTTCCGGATCACGTGCTGTGGCATAGACTTTTTTTGCTCCGGCCCCGAGCAGTTCCTCAACAAAAGCCCGCCCCATTCCATTGGGTCGATTGGCGCCTGTAACGAGTGCAACACATCCTGTAATCAACATCGCCTCTCTCCATTATTTCTATGTTTGTTATGACTAATCACCGCTCTTTTAAGTCAGGGCGACAATGATGACATGAAGTGCGAGATAGATGGACGCTGCCAGACCGACAAACCAGATAGCGGTGCGGAAAATTGGCACACTGAAATAATACAAGGGCGCATAGGCCAGTCGTGCCCAGAAGTAGGTCGCCGCTGCAATCGCCGTCATTGTTGTGTTGGTTCCCGTAAGTTGCACGGCAAGCACGGAGGGAGCGAACAGGGCGATACCCTCAAATGCATTCATATGAGCCCGATAGGCCCGATGGGCCCAGGCATCGGCGAAGGGCTCATCGCCCGGAAGTGGCCGCAGGAAAGCCTGCCAGATCCCGCCAAGTTTTCCCACCCTGTAAACCGCGTAGGGAGTAACCATTGCCGCTGTGAGAATGACAGTCCAGGCCAGCCAGAACATTTCGCTTGATATATTGCTTTGCATCTCTTCTTCACCTTTTATTCACCGGAAATAATAAACTAAAACAGCATTTTGCTAATCAAGGTGAGAGCTAAAACTGTTTTGGTGGTGAAAACATACATGAGATAAAACTGCATCGTAATTGTTGCAATTTGCACTATCGGTGTGCAAAAATACATCAATGGATAACTGGGATGACCGACGTTTCTTTCTGGCCGTCGCGCGGGAAGGGTCGATAAACAAAGCCGCGAAAAAACTGGCCGTCAATCGCACCACGGTCTTGCGCCGCATCACGGCTTTTGAAGAAAAGCTTGGTGTTCGCCTGTTCGAGCGTTTGCCAAACGGCTATTTCACAACAGCTGCCGGCGACGAAATGAAACGCGCCGCAGAACAGGTCGAAGCTGTTATCAATGATGCCGACCGGAGACTGGCGGGACGGGATACCAGGCTGAGCGGTACGATCCAGGTTTCAATTTCCGGTGCCCTCACCACCAGTGTACTCATGGAAGATCTGGCGCAATTTAGCCGATCCCATCCCGATATTCGCCTTGAAATCCTCAACAGTTTTAATATGCCCGACCTTGCCAGACGTGAAGCTGATGTGGCGATACGCATCTCCAATGATCCCCCGGAGGATCTGGTTGGGCGCCGTATATTGAAAATTGCCAGGGCCGCCTATGTCAGCAGGGAGCTTTTGCCAGGCAGGGACGGGAAGCTGAAATCATCAACGGGCTGGATCGGCTGGTCCCTCGGCCCCTCATCATTGCAATGGGTCGAGGACAGCGACTTTCCTGATCTTCCTGTTACAGCTATCATTACGGATCCATATGCAACGATCGAGGCCCTTCGTGCCGGAATGGGCATGTCGGTCCTGCCCTGCTTTATGGGGGACCTGGAGCCCGACCTTTACCGAATGCCACCAGGCAGGATCATGCTGATGACTGATCTCTGGATACTGACTCACAAAGACTTGCGCAACACGGCCCGCATCCGTAAATTCACCACCTTCATCGCCACCGCCCTGCTGCGCCACCGCGACCTTCTGGAAGGGAAATGTGCAAGAGAACTGCCGTAATCCGTTCATGAGTTTACGATCTGGTCTGCCCCGTTTAATCTGATGAGCGTTATTCTTGCCCTCATTGCCGGACCTGGGTCAGTATGTTTCACTTTCTTCCAAACAGTTGAGATGTGAATTGTCATGCCGAATAAAAAATTGCCCCCTGACGGACGGATTTTATAAACCCGTTCGCACGGTTTGCATTTACAATCGGAACAAAAAGCAAACATATTTTGCGTTATGAGTGGGCGGTGCTATAATGAAGTCCTATGAAAACATGCAAATGCTTTAGTTGCGGCGGTGAATATCCGGACATTGAAGGGCCTGTACACCGTTATATGAAGTCTTCGCCAGGCTGCTGGGCAGTGTATGGTGAGGTGCTTGCGCGCGAATATGAGAATCCGGCCTGTTTTGAGGTGCATCGACTGACTGTAGATGCCTATGCTGTCCAGCACCCGGGTTCAACGGATCGTCAAAGCATACAATCAGTCGGTGTGCATCTGATTCGATTATGTCTGTTTCTGGAGCATGGATTAACAGCAGAAAACGCAAATGATGCCATGCTTGAAGCCGGGAAATATAAACACAGATTCAGGTGGCTGGAACCACCGGAATCAACAGGCGTTATAACTGCCGCCGATGTTTACAAGGCCAAAAACATTGAAGAACATAAATCCATAGTAAGGGCCTGGGCGCTAAGTTCATGGGATGCCTGGTCTGAACATCACGATACAATCAGGGCATGGTTGCCTGCCCGACAAGTCGCTCCGGCCAACGCCAGAAAGCGGCGCGGCTGATCCTCTGACGGGCTTGTTCCCCCTTCCGGAACGGTTCTCTGTCTATCATATATCGGCAAGTTCAAACGGGCAATGGGGGCATTTCCCTGATGGACGGGTTTTGCAAACCCGTCCGCATGTTCATGCCTGCGGCCTGTGGCATTGCATTGCTCTGCACGTGAAAACCTGTCACAGCCTTGTTTTTTCGTCAATGTCTGTGCCGCAAGGGGCGGTTGTCTTGCCATGAAAGGTTTTCAATAATAGTGTGGGGATATGGCCGAACTATCTATCAAACCAATGACAGTTGAAGATTTCCTCCGCTGGGAGGAAGACCAGCCCGAAGCGCCGCGCTTTGAGCTGATTGACGGTGTGCCCCACATGATGTCGCCGGAAAGAATACGCCATACCGACGTGAAGGGGGCGGCTTTTGTCGCTTTGGGGCGGGCGCTTGGCCGTCTGGATCGCTCTGATTGCCGGGTTTTCACCGAGGGTGTCACTGTGCCGATACAAAGCCACAGTGCCTACAAACCCGACATCTCGGTTTACTGTGGCGAACCACTCGACGAGGATGCGACCGTGGTCGAAATGCCGGTGATTGTCGTCGAGGTTCTCTCGCCCGCCACAGCCGGTTTTGACAGGGGGGCAAAGCTGATCGGCTATTTCCAGCTCGATAGCATGGTGCATTACCTGCTGATTGATCCGGAAGAAAAGACGGTCGAATATCATCGGCGATGCGATGGCGAGATCATCAGGCAGACCTTGGCAGACGGCACATTTACGCTTGATCCGCCTGGTCTTGAGGTTGAGGTCGCTGATCTGTTCGAGACCAGATGGTAGTCAGCTTTTTTGTTCTCGATCCTGCTTCCATGATTTCCTCCACCGGTCGTGTTTGCATCATGCCATCTGCATCTGACGGACTGCTTTGCAAACAGGGCTTGCAATCTGTTTGAAGCGGACCTATAAACCGCTGCATCACACACGCGAAACATATGCAGGGTTTTGCTGGCGGCATTGTCGCTCTGCGGAACCTGACCGGTGGCACGGGGCTTCCCGTGTCTTTTGTTTTCGCGGCGGATCAACCGGACGAACAGGAGTTTTTAACATGGCATTGCCGGATTTTTCCATGCGCCAGCTGCTTGAAGCTGGTGTGCATTTTGGTCATCAGCCCCATTTGTGGAACCCGAAAATGGCACCCTACATTTTCGGGGTCAGAAACAGCATCCACATTATGGATCTTTCGCAAACAGTGCCGCTGCTGCATCAGGCGCTTGTCAAGGTTTCGGATGTTGTTGCCGGCGGCGGGCGCGTTCTGTTTGTCGG
>JALXEI010000139.1:2485-6182 GCA_027069645.1 Hyphomicrobiales bacterium | reverse complement strand
AACAGATGGTCGAATATGTCATGTCGTTGCTAGCCGATTTCGAGGAAAAAAATGCCATAGCAGAGCAGCTTGAAAATGGAAAGGCCTATTTGCTGGGCACGTCCGGCACAGTGACGACTCTCGCCGGTATTTATCTCGGCTTGCCCTATTATGATCGTCGCAAGGTGGATGGCTGCTGGCTGAACGCGGTTGATGTTCGCGATGTTTCGCGGGTACTGGTAAAAATGAGCTATGAAAAGCGCGCAGCGCAACCGTGTATCGGCAATGAACGCGCCGACCTGGTTCTCGGGGGCTGCGCGATTCTCGAAGCCATTATGCGTATGTGGCCGTGTGATCGTCTGCGCGTTGCGGACAGGGGACTGCGTGAAGGAATCCTTGCAACGCTTATGGCAGAAGATCATGTTCCACAATCCCGCCTTCGAAAGCGCTCACCCTATAAGCTGAGGGGCAGATAATGGGCAGAAAATCGGGAACCGGAGGAAAGGGCGGTATGAAAGGCGCAAGGGACCTGACCGTTCGGGTCAGGACGGCGCGTGGACGGAAACCTTCCAGTACCAAATGGCTGAAGCGGCAACTCAATGATCCCTATGTTGCAGCTGCGAAACGGGAGGGCTATCGCTCTCGTGCGGCTTACAAGCTGATTGAAATGGATGACAAATTGCATTTTCTCAAGCCGGGCCGCGTGGTTGTGGATCTCGGGGCAACCCCGGGGGGCTGGTCACAGGTGGCCAGCAAGCGCATTCGGGCCGAACAGGGGGAAGGGCGCCTTGTTGCCATTGATATCAACGATATGGAAGTCGTGCAGGGGGCAAATTTTTTGCAATGCGATTTCACGGACAATTCAGCTCCGGAACAGATCCGCGAATTGATCGGGCCTGTTTCGGTCGATGTGGTTCTATCCGATATGGCGGCCCCTGCCACCGGTCACAGGCAGACAGATCATTTGCGGATCATGGGATTATGTGAACTTGCACTGGAATTTGCCCGCGAGGTACTGGCACCCGGTGGCGTTTTTATCGCCAAGGTACTATCGGGCGGAACAGAGCACACCCTGCTGGCGGATATGAAACGCGATTTCAGGACCGTTCGTCATGTTAAACCCAAAGCCAGCCGCAAGGACAGCGCCGAAATGTATGTCGTGGCCAGCGGTTTTCGCGGTGGCCACGTCAATCCTTGATCTTGTAACCGGTTTTGAAAATCCGCCAGATGATGACGAGACAGGTGGTAAGGAACAGGGCAATCATGAACAGACTGAGACCAACATTGACATCGGCCATTTCAAAAAAGCTCCAGCGAAAACCGCTGACCAGATAGACCACCGGGTTGAACATTGAGATGCTCTGCCATAGGGGTGGCAGCATGGAAATGGAATAGAAAGTTCCCCCCAGAAAAACCAGTGGCGTGATGACGAGAAGCGGAATGATTTGCAGCTTTTCAAAACCGTCGGCCCATACACCGATTATGAAGCCGAAAAGGCTGAATGTAATGCAGGTGAGGACCAGAAAGGAGATCATCCACAAAGGGTGCGCAATCTGAAGCGGCACAAACAGATAGGCTGTGGCCAGTATGACAAGCCCCAGAATGAGGGATTTTGTTGCCGCAGCCCCGACATAGCCGAGCACGATTTCAAAGGACGAGACGGGTGCTGACAAAATTTCGTATATGGTGCCGGTGAATTTCGGAAAGTAGATGCCAAAAGAGGCATTGGCGATGCTTTGCGTGAGGACGGACAGCATGATCAGTCCCGGCACGATGAACGAGCCGTAGCTGACGCCGTCAACCTGGGTTATGCGTGAGCCGATTGCCGAGCCAAAGACGATAAAATAGAGCGCTGTCGAGATGACCGGCGAGATAATGGATTGAAAAATCGTTCGCCTCGCACGGTTCATTTCGAAAATATATATGGATTTAACAGCTTCGGTGTTCATGTGTTTTCTTTCAACAGGTCTACAAAAATATCTTCCAGCGAGCTTTTGCTGGTATTGAGATCCCGGAATTTGATTTTTGATTCAGAAAGATCCTGCAAAAGGGCTGTAATGCCGGTTTTTTTTGCCCTGGTGTCATAGGTATAGACGATGCAGTTGCCGTCATTTGCAAGTTTCAGATCATAGGGTTTCAGACGCGCCGGAATCTTTTCCAGCGGTTGTTGCAGTTCGAGATAGAGCCGCTTGGTGCCGAGCTTTCGCATCAGGGTCTTCTTGTCTTCGACAAGAATGAGTTCACCCCTGTTGATGATACCGATACGATCGGCCATTTCTTCGGCTTCTTCTATATAGTGGGTCGTCAGAATAATGGTAACACCATTTTTTTGCAGTCCACGCACGAGATCCCACATATCCTTGCGCAATTCCACATCGACACCGGCGGTGGGTTCATCCAGAAACAGGATATCCGGCTCATGGGAGAGCGCCTTGGCAATCAGAACCCGGCGTTTCATGCCTCCGGACAGGTTCATGATTCTCTCGTCTTTTTTCGCCCAGAGCGTGAGTTGTCGAAGGATTTTTTCGATATGGCGCGGATTGGGCTTTTTACCAAACAGGCCGCGTGTGAAGGAAACCGTATGCCAGACGGTTTCAAAGGCGTCTGTTGTCAGTTCCTGGGGGACGAGGCCGACAACGGACCGCGTGGCGCGATAATCCCTGACTATATTTTTGCCATTTATCAGGACGCGACCGGATGTCGGGCTGGTGATCCCGCATATGATGCTGATGAGTGTGGTTTTTCCCGCGCCGTTAGGCCCGAGCAGGGCAAAAATTTCACCTCGCCGGATTGTCAGATTGATTTTCCGGAGGGCCTCAAAGTCCGGTTCATAGGTTTTGTTCAACCCCTCAATGCGTATTACCGACTGGTTGGTTTGGTTTCGCTGCATAAACAGTTCCCTTGCCGCAAGCTATTTTGAGTCATACTAACAAACAGGTTTTCTGTTCACTTTGTCAAATGAATGATGATGATATGTCGGGGCGGCGGAGAGGGATTGCAAGAAAAGCCACAAGAGGCTAAAGCCTTTTTCATGGCACCACCACTTTTGACACTGGCAGATATAAAACTGAGTTTTGGCGGCGCGCCTCTGCTTGAGGGGGCAGAATTGTCCGTGGAGGAGCGTGATCGCTTGTGCCTTGTGGGGCGAAACGGATCGGGCAAATCGACCCTGCTGAAAATCGCTGCCGGTCTGGTAGAGGCTGATGGCGGGGAGCGTTTTGTCAAGCCCGGCGTCACAGTGCAATATCTGGAGCAGGAACCCGATATCAGCGCCTTTGAAACGGTGCTCGACTATGCCAGAAGCGGTTTTTCGGAGCATGAGGCGGATTATCGCGCCTCCTGGTTGCTGGAGCAACTGGGCCTCGATGAAGCGCAAAGCCCGCTTGAATTGTCGGGCGGCGAGACGCGCCGGGCCGCTCTGGCACGGGTGCTGGCCCCCGAACCCGATATTCTGCTACTGGACGAGCCAACCAACCATCTTGATGTCTCGACCATTGAGTGGCTGGAGGGCGAGTTGCGCCAGATGCGTTCGGCGATTGTTTTGATCAGCCATGACCGGCGTTTTTTGACCAATCTTTCGCAGCGCACCTTGTGGATTGATCGAGGTGTGACGCGCAGCCTGAAAGAGGGATTTGGCGCATTCGAGGACTGGCGCGAGAAAATACTCGAAGAAGAAGAGCAGATGCGCCACAAGCTCGACCGCAAGATCGTGCGCGAG
>JALXEI010000139.1:0-2475 GCA_027069645.1 Hyphomicrobiales bacterium | reverse complement strand
GACTTATGGTGTCACGGCCCGGCGCAAGCGCAATCAGAAACGGCTGGGGGATCTGTTTGCCCTGCGCGAGCAAAAAAAGCAGCTAAAAGCCGGGCAGACAAGGAAATTCGATGCCGAGCGCCTGACGGCCACCGAAAGCGAACGCTCGGGCAAGCTGGTCATTGAAGCCGGAAACATCAGCAAAGCCTATGAGGGGCGCACGCTGATTCGGGATTTATCGATAAAAATCAATCGACGGGACCGCATCGGTCTGGTGGGACCAAACGGGGCGGGCAAAACAACCCTTGTGCGGATGCTGACCGGTGAACTTGAACCGGATACGGGCTCTGTTCGACTTGGCACAAAGCTGGAAACGGTGACGCTTGACCAGAAGCGTGAAAGCCTTGATCCCGATGCCACCCTTGGCGAGATTTTGACCGGTGATGGCGGTGATCAGGTGAGTGTGGGCGGCGAGCCGCGCCATGTCATCAGCTATATGAAGGACTTTCTCTTTCTGCCCGAACAAAGACGCACGCCGATCAGCGCTCTTTCGGGAGGTGAACGAGGCCGTTTGATGCTGGCGCGGGCCTTTGCGCGCCCGAGCAATCTGCTGGTGCTTGACGAACCGACCAATGATCTCGATCTTGAAACCCTTGACCTGTTGCAGGAATTGCTTTCCGATTATGGCGGTACCGTCTTGCTGGTCAGTCATGACCGCGATTTTCTGGACCGTGTTGTCACCTCGACTCTGGTTGCGGGGGAAGAGGGGCAATGGCACAGCTATGCGGGGGGCTATAGCGACATGATGGCTCTGCGCAAGGCAGAGGCGAAGCAGCAAAAACAGCCGAAAAGAGAGACAAAAGATAAAAAAGCTTCTTCCGTGAGCGCCTCGGGTCGGAAAACTTCAAAAGGAAAACTTTCCTATAAAGACAAATATGCGCTGGAAAACATCCCCGTGCAGATGGAAGAGCTCGAAGACTTGATGAAAGCCCATCAGGCAAAGCTCGATGATCCCGATCTTTACGCGCGAAATCCGGACCAGTTCGAAAAAACCGTCGCGGCTCTCTCGGACGCGCAAAAAAAGCATGAAGAACTGGAAGAAGAGTGGCTGCGCCTCGAAATGCTGCGTGAGGAGATCGAGGGGTAGGTTCCCTTTGCAAGAACAAGAGAATAATGGCCAAGGCAGAAAAGACGGAGCAGGTACAAAAGGCACCAGGAGGCCCACAAGTTATTGCCAGGGTGCTCAAAACGCTGCCTGCGACGCCCGGTGTCTATCGCATGCTGGATGAGCATGACAATGTGCTTTATGTGGGCAAGGCCAAGGCACTGTCAAAACGGGTGGCGAGCTATACGCGGCTTTCGGGACATACCAATCGCATTCAACGCATGATCATGGCCACCGTTCGCATGGAAGTGATCACGACAGCAACCGAGAGCGAGGCCTTGCTGCTCGAAGCCAATCTGATCAAACGATTGAAGCCGCGCTACAATGTCCTGCTACGCGACGACAAGGCTTTTCCCTATATACTGATTGCCGATGATCATGAAGCGCCGCAATTATTGAAACATCGTGGAGCCCGCAAACGAAAGGGTGATTATTACGGGCCGTTCGCCTCGGCGGGGGCGGTCAATCAGGCGCTGAATTCATTGCAACGGGCCTTCCTGTTGCGCTCCTGTTCTGACAGTGTCTATGGCAATCGGACACGCCCCTGCCTGCTCTATCAGATCAAACGCTGTTCGGCCCCCTGTACCGGCGAGATCGATTTGTCGGATTACGGCGAACTGGTCAAAGAGGCACGGCGTTTTTTGTCGGGCAGGAGTACGGCAGTACAGGCGCATCTGGTCAAGCGCATGGAAGAAGCTTCCGCGCATCAGCTTTATGAACAGGCAGCCACTTTTCGCGACCGGCTGGCGGCGCTGACCCACGTGCAGGGCGGGGGAGGGGTCAATGCCGCCGGGTTTGAAGAGGCGGATGTTTTTGCCGTACACAGCGAGGGCGGGCAGTGCTGTATTCAGGTGTTTTTTTTCCGCACCGGCCAGAACTGGGGCAATCGTGCTTACTATCCACGGACTGATAAAAGCCATGAAGAGCCTGAAATACTGGAGAGTTTTATTGCCCAGTTCTATGACAACAAGCCCTGTCCGCGTCAGGTCCTGATCTCTCATGATTTTGATGGACGATTGCTGCTCGAAAAGGCTCTGGGTGAAAAATCGGGACGCAGGATCGTCGTCACCTGCCCGGTCAGGGGTGAGAAACGCGCTCTGGTTGAACATGCCAGAAGCAATGCCCGGCAGGCGTTGGGGCGCAAAATGGCCGAGAGCGCCTCGCAGAAAAAACTGCTGCAAGGGCTGGCCGAGGCGTTTTTCCTTGAAGAGCCGCCGCGTCGCATCGAGATTTTCGACAACAGCCATATTCAGGGCACCAACGCCATCGGGGCGATGGTGGTTTATGGCAACGAGGGCTGGATCAAAAGCCAGTATCGAAAATTCAACATC
>JALXEI010000138.1 GCA_027069645.1 Hyphomicrobiales bacterium | reverse complement strand
GATTCCGCCAGCAGCTCTTCCGGTCCGATCAGAACGGTGAAGTCTGGCCGATCCCGCATCATGTCCAGTATCTCATGGTAATAAATCATATTGCATGAACTGTCTTTCAAGCCGCAGATGCCTTCTATCTGGGATAATTGGCGAATTGTTTCGGGCTCGATATTGATCTTGGTCATGGCCGGCATGTTGTACACGAACAGCGGCAACGGCAGTTTTTTAACTAGATGCGTCATATATTCAAGCAGTTCGGCCTGCCCTGCCGGAAAATAATAGGGCGGGGTGGCCACCACTGCCGCGGCACCTCTTTCACAACTGTATTCAGCGATCTTGACGGACTCGTTGAACGAGGTGTCGCTGATGCCGACAATCAGCGGCACCCGGCCAGCGGCCTCTTCGGAGACGAGGTCAATGAACTCTTTCTTCAATGCAAAATCGATGCTCGGCCCTTCGCCGGTTGTTCCAAGGAGAAACAGCCCGTGCACCCCGCCTTTGAGGAGATGGCCTACCAATCTTTTTGTGCCTTCCACATCCAGCTCGCTGGTGGATTTCAGCGGCGTTACAATCGGGGGAATGATGCCCCGAAGGCTTTTAACAGCCGTTTTTGCCATTTTATTCCTCTTTGGTTTCGGTGGTCCACACGGTCAGCCCGGCAAGGTCTTTTCCCTGCCGGTGCCAGACCAGGCTTAGGCCGTATGCAACGGCAACAAAGAACAGGTTGACGAAGATGCTGACCCAGTAGGAATGTATGGGTATTTGCATGGATTCGGGTAGCCAGCCCAATGTGTTGAACACGAGGTACAGGTTCAGCAATGTTGCCGCCACCAGGGCGACCAATACGGCCGCATTGTGCACCCGTCTTGTCAGGAATCCCACCAGGAATAGTCCGAGGAATGCACCGCCGAACAGGGCAAACATGATGGTCTGCATGTTGACCACGCTTTCATTGTTCGGAATCAGGTTGAAGACCAGTGCCCCGATAATCATGACCGCGCCACAGATGCACCCTATCATGCGCGCACAATTCAGGTAGAAGCGTTCATCCCGTCCCTTGGCGAGATATTTTTCCACGATATTTGTCACAATCACGGTCGATAGGCCATTGATGGAGGAGTCGAGCGAGGACATTGCCGCCGAAAAGACACCGGCGATGACAAGCCCGGTTACACCCACTGGGAAATGGTGCAAAATAAAGTATGGAAAAACCTTGTCGGCCTCCATTGCGGCCACTTTCGGATCCGGGTTCACGTGGTAGTAGACCCACAGGGCGGTGCCAATAAAGAAAAACGAGATCCAGGTCGGCACGGAAAGGCATGCCCCGACGATGGCGCTCTTTCGGGCTTCCCGGGTGGACTTTGCCGCAATGTAGCGCTGCACTACATGCTGGCTGGTCCCAAAGTTTCCGATACTGGCGACAACCCCCAGAATAAACATGGTCCAGAAGGTGCGCTCGCTTAGGTTGAAATCCATGCTTCCAAAATAGAATTTTCCATTTTCCGCCCCAACCTCGATAATCTGCCTGAAGCCGCCGGGTAGCTTCATAATGATCAGTCCAATGCATAGAATCCCGCCAAACCACAGCACAAACGCCTGGATGACATCGGTCCAGACAACGCCCTCGAACCCCCCTACGACCGTGTAGCACGCGATGACCAGCCCGACAACAATGATAACGGGAACAATTGCAAAGCCGGTCAAGGAACTGATGGCCAGTGCCACAAGATAGAGAATGAGCCCGATCCGAAGC
>JALXEI010000137.1 GCA_027069645.1 Hyphomicrobiales bacterium | reverse complement strand
ATCGCCTTCCTTGAAAAATTCACCTTCAATGCCTTTGGCATCTACCGCATTTTATTCGGTGCTCTGCTGCTCTGGCTGATTTGACGAACCCGGTCGATGAGGAAAAGTCCCTTCACTCTGCCGAGAACGACAGATAATTACAGGATAGGGCTTGTAAACTGATATAAAATTGCGCTAAACCCTCAAGCTGCAACAAAGGAATTTCGGTAGTGAACAGGTGCTGCCGAACAGAAACCAGCTCTGCACATATTGCCGGAACCGGTGGTGGGCATGCTGAGCTAGGCGAGCTTTGGGTGATGAATGAACTTGTTTACAGCTATTTGCCGGTGCTGATCTTTTCCGCCATTGGTGGTGTCATAGCGCTAGTGCTGTTTGTCGTGCCTTTTCTGATCGCACCGGGCAAAGCGGATACGGAGAAGGTGTCGGCCTATGAATGCGGCTTCAATCCGTTTGACGATGCCCGCATGAAATTCGATGTCAGATTCTATCTCATCGCCATCCTGTTTATCGTGTTTGATCTGGAAGCCATATTTCTGTTTCCCTGGGCCGTCTCGTTCAAGGAGACCGGTGCTTTGGGCTATTGGACCATGATGGTCTTCATCGCGGAACTGGTTATTGGTTTCATCTATGCTTGGCGCAAGGGAGCTCTCGAATGGGATTGATTGTACCACCATATTACGGCCCTGCGAATGAAGGGGCGAGAGGAAGCACGGTCGGGCACAATGATCCGTTTTTCAATCATGTGAACGAGGAACTGGCCGACAAAGGTTTTTTGGTGACAAATGTCAACCATGTCATCAACTGGGCCCGCACCGGTTCACTGATGTGGATGACGTTCGGGCTAGCCTGTTGTGCCGTTGAAATGATTCAGGCCGCCATGCCGCGCTATGATCTAGAACGTTTTGGCTTCGCGCCACGCGCCAGTCCGCGCCAGTCAGATGTCATCATTGTTGCAGGAACCCTGACCAACAAAATGGCCCCGGCCATTCGCAAGGTCTATGATCAGATGCCCGAACCACGCTATGTCATTTCCATGGGGAGCTGTGCCAATGGCGGGGGGTATTACCACTATTCCTATTCGGTCGTGCGTGGCTGTGACCGGGTTCTGCCGGTCGATGTTTATGTGCCGGGCTGTCCGCCCACCGCCGAAGCCCTCGTTTACGGCGTGCTTCTGTTGCAAAAGAAAATCCGCCGCACCGGCACCATAATTCGTTAATTCATGCCCGATACGGAAAGCCTTATGCTTGAGACAACAAAAGAATTGGCCAGCTATCTGAACGAGGCTGTGGGCGCCCATATCCGCAGCTCGGTAATCGCCTTTTTTGAACTGACGATTGTTGTCAAGCGTGAAAGCCTGTTGGAAGTATTGAAGTTTTTACGAGATGATCCACGCACCCAGTTCACCTGCCTGATAGATGTTTGTGGTGTTGATTTCCCCGGTCGTTCCGAGCGCTTCGAAGTGGTTTATCATTTGCTCAGCCCAACACAGAACGAGCGTATCAGGGTCAAACTCTCGACGGATGAAACAACACCCGTTGACAGTTGTGTGGAAATTTTTCCCGCCGCCAACTGGTTCGAACGCGAGGCCTATGATATGTACGGCATTTTGTTCAACAATCATCCGGACTTGCGGCGTATTCTGACCGATTACGGCTTTGTCGGCCATCCGTTGCGCAAGGATTTTCCTCTGACAGGTTTTGTCGAAGTTCGATATGACGAGGAACTGAAACGGGTCGTCTATGAAC
>JALXEI010000136.1 GCA_027069645.1 Hyphomicrobiales bacterium | reverse complement strand
ATCTGTATCCGAAAAATTATATGGAGTTTATCTCTCCGACTTCAAGAGCAAAAGGGGCGAACCGACGCGGTTTTGTTATGATTTGGCGAGAAATGCCGGCTAACGACCATTCCGGTGATTCTGTTCTCTCATGGCTTTTTGCAGGAAGGGAGCGTAGTGTTTGTCAGCGCCCATTATATGTCCGGTGAGCCATTCAACGAGAAATTTAAGCACTTCCGGGCCCGGATTGTTTTCACCGGCTTCAAATCTGTTTTTGAGCGACACAACCTGATCAGTCAGGGCCTGGTGGTCCTGTTTGTGCAGGTTGCTTTCGGGATAACCATAGTGTTCGAACAGCTCTTCCTCATAGGCAAAGTGGGTGCGTGTATAGTCGGCAAGCGTTTCAAAGATGGCAACGAGCAGTTCGCGTTCGCTGTTTTGTTCAATGGCCATAGCCAGAAGATTGATGGTGCGCACGAGAACCATATGCTGTTTGTCAATCAGGTCAATGCCAACGCTGAGTTCGTCCGACCATTCGAGAAGGTCCATTGCTTTTACCCGGTAATATTGAAACGTTCTGTCGGTTTGAGCAAAAGATTGCAGCATGAATCTGACGGTTCGCGATTTTGCCTGTCACATGGAGGGGTGATCAGGAATCCCGGCATGTATCGGGCAGAACGCGATCGGGGGGCAGATGACCATCCATGAACATCTTGATATTGATGATCACCTTGTCGCCCATCGCCTCGCGTCCCTCGATCGTGGCAGATCCCAGATGCGGCAGGACGACAACGCGTTCGTTGGCCAGCAGTTTGGGATTTATGGCCGGCTCATGTTCGAAGACATCAAGACCGGCGCCGGCAATCAGGCCTTTTTCAAGCAATTGTGTGAGTGCCGTTTCGTCGATGACCTCGCCCCTTGCGGTATTGACGATATAGCTTGTCGGTTTCATCAGGGCGAGGCGGCGCTTTGAAAGCAGATGATAGGTGGCCGGTGTGTGAGGGCAGTTGACCGAGACAATATCCATGCGGGCCAGCATCTGGTCAAGGCTGTCCCAGTAGGTGGCTTCCAGCTCCGCTTCCAGACCGGCGGGTACGGGGCGGCGATTGTGATAGTGAATCTGCATGCCAAAGGCCCGCGCCCGATGGGCAACCGCGGTGCCGATACGTCCCATTCCGACAATCCCCAGTCGCTTGCCGGTAATCCGGTGGCCCAGCATCCAGGTGGGGGACCAGCCCTCCCATTCCTCGACACGTTGCTGTAAAAAAACCGCTCCCTGCACAAGGCGGCGGGGAACGGCGAGAATGAGGGCCATTGTCATGTCGGCTGTGTCTTCGGTGAGCACTCCAGGCGTATTGGTAACGGTTATGCCCCTGGTGTTCGCCGCTTCAAGGTCGATCTTGTCAACGCCGGTGCCGAAATTGGCAATCAGCCTGAGGTTTTCCCCGGCAGCCGACAGCACTTTTTCATCAATAATATCGGTAACGGTGGGCACCAGTACATCGGCCTCGGCCACGGCATCCATAAGCTGCTTTTCGCTCATGGGCCGGTCCTTGATGTTCAGTTCGGTGTCGAACAGTTCGCACATGCGTGTTTCCACCCGTTCGGGCAGTCTGCGTGTGACAATGACGCGTGGTTTGCTTGCGCTCATCAATACTGTCTCCGTCCCCTCGCAAGAATTGTGTTGTGCCGGATGCTGTAATGGTCTCATTTACATCACAGCTTTGCGTTACCCGTACCATCACTTCATACATAACATCAATCGTTGCGCAGTGTAGTCGAAATAACGCCAGGCGGTAAAGACTGCACTTTGCCGGATAGCAGTCGGGGGAAACAGTTGATGAAATCAAATAGCGGCAAACAGGTTTTCGGGATCGGGAAAGCGGGATGGTCCGGGGATATCGCCACCCGATTGACAGGCAGTTTCGTTGCGGTATTGATCCTGCTTTTTTCCGGTCATGGCGCTGATGCCGCCCGTAAAACGAAAATGCCGTATTTTGCCGCCCTCAAGGCGGATGAAGTACATGTTCGCAAGGGACCGGGACGCGAATATGATATTCAGTGGACCTATCGCAGCCTTGGTCTGCCGGTGGAGGTGACGGCCGAACACGAACACTGGCGGCGCATACGTGACAGTAGCGGCGCGGAAGGGTGGGTCTGGTTTCGCTTGATTACGGCCCTGCGCATGGCGCTCATTGCCCCCTGGGAAAAAAAGCAGAGTGTGCACGCCCTGCACAAAAGCGCCTCGCCCGATTCGGCGGTCATTGCCCGTCTGGAACCCGGTGTCAAGGTCCTCGTGAAGTCCTGTAACGGGGAGGCATGTCTTGTCAGTGTGGGAGGGTTCAGGGGCTGGATACGACAGAAAAAGCTCTGGGGTGTCTATCCCGGCGAAGTGATCAGATAACCGGGACAGGAAAGACGTTGAAACAGGTTTTTTCCGGACCGAAAAATCTGACTATCGGTTTCCCGTGTGCCCGATTACGCCCCGGACAGACGCTGCACAGTGTCGGGGGCCGGTCGTATGTCATAAAAATTTATTAAAAAAAGGTTAAAATACACTTTTTACTTGTCAAAAAACTGTTTTTGTGTGTTAGCTCAGCAGACAGAGATGTCGAAAGCACTTGTACTGAGCTTCCCTCCGGGATGTCATGCTCGGTCAGTCAAAACCGGCCTTCACATCGTATGATTCATGAGTTGTCAGAGGTGGGTTAATCGTTCCATGCGCTATCCAGTATATTTCTTTCTCCTTTTGACCGGGTATTTTTACCTGACCGGCAAGCCCCTTGATGACAAGGCGGGACAAAAGCCTGTTGCAGAGGTAGAAAACAGGGAAACGCGGCTCAAATACGCCGAAAAGACCGCGGAAGTTGTGTCAAGAACAATCGCTGATTCATCGACCAAATCACAAACTGTTATCAAAAAACAGCCCGGTCAGGGGGGCAGGCAGACAACAGCTAAAGCCGTTGTCGTGGCGGCTGCCGAACCTGTCAAGCCGGTTGAAAAAAACGCTCCGGCAGCAAAACCCGTTATTGTCGCCAATGATAATTTGCACTGGTTGACGATAACAAAACCGGCCGGAAAACGTGTGCCGATCGCGATGGCACCGGGAAAATGGCGGACAGGTTCGCTGATGGCGGATACCGGAACATCATCTTCGAATGAAACAGCAGCAATGCCAGAGCCACAGATGGCGGGTCGGCCCGGCTTGGTTGGAAAAAAACTCGACTGGACCGTATTTGGCAATGGTCGGGACAAAACTGCCGGGCGGGCCATGACCCCGCCTCCGGGGATGCCAGCGCAGGATGTTGCTGATGCCGAGCGTATCCCTGCCGGTGCGGTCGATCCGGTATACAATGCCGGTGTAAAATCGAAACGCGTTCGTGCAAGGCGGGCCGGACGAAAGGTCTATCGCAAGCGTCTGGCAGCAAGAAAGCGCGTCGCCCGCAAGAAGCGCAAATTCAGAAGATATGCCCGGCTGAAAAGACGCAGTCGCGGTGCCTACCGGATTGCCCGTCGCAGTCCCAAAAAAACACGTCGTAAATTTCGCCGGTCGGGCCGTAAAAGGTTCGGTTTCACTACGCATGCCGGTGTCATGAGCCTGGGTGGATTTTAGGTCATAAACTCATAAACAGATGTCATCCCGGCCTTCGCCGGGATGACATTGAAAGTTAATCAGAAATCGCGGTTTTTCGGCTGTCGCGATTGATAATCCTGATCCCTAATCCGGGTTACCCTGAAATTGACCTCTCGCGGCGTCGAGTGTGTTGGCGAGCAGCATGGCGATGGTCATGGGGCCAACGCCGCCGGGCACCGGCGTGATGGCACCGGCGACCTCGATCGCTTCTTCATAGGCGACGTCGCCAACCAGTTTGTGTTTACCCTCCTCTTGCGGGTCGGGAACGCGGTTGATGCCTACATCAATGACAATCGCGCCTTTTTTGATCCAGTCGCCCCTGATCATTTCGGGGCGTCCGACAGCTGCGACAAGCAGATCGGCCCGGCCTACAACATCTTCCAGGTTTTTGGTGCGCGAATGGGCAATGGTGACGGTGCAGTTTTCGTTCAGCAACAATTGCGCCACCGGCTTGCCCACCAGTACAGATCGCCCGACGACGACCGCCTCCATGCCGGTGAGATCCGATGCCGCAGATTTGGCGAGCACAATCGAGCCTTTGGGGGTGCAGGGGACATGGCCCTTTTGCCCTGACAGGAGATAGCCCGCATTGACCGGGTGCAGCCCGTCCACATCCTTGCGCGGGTCAATGGCTTCGATGATGGTTTGGCTGTCGAGATGGTCGGGCAGGGGGAGCTGCACGAGGATGCCATGCACGCCGGAGTCATGATTGAGCTTTTCGATCAGGGCCAGCAAATCCTCCTGGCCGGTATTGGCGGGCAGGCGGTGGGCGAAGCTTTCCATGCCTGCCTTGCGGGTGGCGATTTCCTTGTTGCGCACATAGACCTTGCTGGCAGGGTCCTCGCCCACCAGCACAACGGCCAGCCCCGGTTTGAGGCTGTGGCGCTCCACGAGTTCGCTGACCTCCGCCCTGATCATGGCCCGCTGTTCCAGCGCGATGGCCTTGCCGTCAATGATTTTTGCATTCATGTCTGTTGTTCTGCCTGTTTGTCGAGACTGTCGAGTTGATCAAGAAGGAGGGTGGCAATTTCATTACCATCGCCTTCAATCAAAAGTGTTTTCAGACGGGATTTGCTGCCCGACTTTAAGGATATGTGCGATTTGGCGATGCCAAGCCACTTTGCGCAAAGGACAATCAGCGCCTTGTTGGCCTTGCCCTTGTCGGGAATGGCACGCACTTTGGCCGCGATCACCGGACCGTTGGGTGTTTCCACTGTTCCCGATACCTCGTCCTTGCGGGCATTGGGAGTCAATCTGAAAAAGACCAGCATTCCTCCGGCAGTTGTCTGAAAGGGGGCCTCGCGCATTTTACCTAGCCGAAACGAAGGCCAACGCCGAGCATCGGCGCAAGACTTGTTGTCACCCAGATTCGCAAAACCTGTATGGCCACAAGCAGGATGATGGGGGAGATATCGACACCCCCCAGATCGGGTAGAAAGCGCCGGATCGGGGCCAGCATGGGCTCAATGATACCATTCAGCGAGCGATAAATACTGTAGACGAACTGATTGTGCAGATTGATGACATTAAAGGCCACAAGCCAGCTCATGATGACGCCAATAATGACGAACCACCAGACAATGTCGAGAATGGAGACAATCAAAAAAATAACAGCAGTCATGGGCGTATCTATCTCACTTTTGTTGCAACCGGCTTCTGTCCCGTTCGACCGGATACCGCCAACCGACACAGGCGAAGCAATGGTCAGTATGATCAAACAGCCAGGCTGATGATCAGATCGGAAGCATGCCAAACATGTAGCCTGACGGCCCGGATTAGGCAAGTTGCAACTTGCCCTGTTGACAGATGGTCACAGGCGGGAGCGTGAGCGGAGAAGACTTCATTCACATCACGTATTTGTGAATATGTGTCATGTGATCCGCAGGCGAACATAAACTAGTTTTGAACAGGTGTTAACGGCTGAGCTGAACTGGCGTGTAGGGGTCAATTCGGCCTGTTTGGGAATTGAGTCATTATACAGAAAAGGTTTCGCAAGATGTCTATAGGAAAAGTGCTGCTGGCAACCGCCCTCATATCTTTTGCATTTTCACCGGTGATGGCCGGTGAAGGGGACGGGGCAGGTGAAAAAGTGATAACGGAGGTGCAGGCAACAACGACCTATGCCTGCATGTACGGCTATCGCAAAAATCCCAAAACCGGCAAATGCTACAAGCTCAACTGCGCCAAAAAAGGTCTCCGCCTGAGCAAGGGGGGCCATAAATGCGTGCGCGTGAAGAAAAAAATGAAGAGCAAGGTTTACCGGGGCTCATACTAGCAGACTGTCGGACTTTTACACGATTTGCTGCAAAATACCATTTTCGGCCAGGTTTTCCGGTTTTTCTCGTGAAATAGCTCGCTATTCGGCCTCTAAAAGCCGGAAAACCTGACTCGAAACTGATATTTTTCGCTAAAATCCTAAAAGTCCGACAGCCTGCCAGGCGTTCAATACCGAACCGCAAAAAAGTCTTACCCTTGTATTTTGGTCAGGTTCGCAAACCATCTGCTCCCCGGCCTTGAGCCGGGGCCTAGGTCATAAACTCATAAACAGGATCGAAATGGCAGGAGCAGATTTGCTCCCCCGCTGTGTTGCAAGCTCTTGAAAACCGCAAGGTTTCCTGCGA
>JALXEI010000135.1 GCA_027069645.1 Hyphomicrobiales bacterium | reverse complement strand
TTCCATCGCCGCCATCACCAATGACATTTACACAAAAGAAGATTCCGAATTTCTGACACGCGCCGGTGCTCTGCCCGTCGAGCGGATTCTTGGTGTTGAAACCGGCGGCTGCCCGCATACCGCCATACGCGAGGATGCCAGCATCAACCTTGCTGCCGTGGCGCAAATGCAGGAGCGGTTCCCCGACCTTGATGTGATTTTTATCGAATCGGGCGGCGACAACCTCGCCGCCACCTTCTCGCCGGAGCTGGCCGACATCACAATTTATGTCATTGACGTTGCCGCCGGTGACAAGATCCCGCGCAAAGGCGGCCCCGGCATCACCCGCTCCGATCTTCTTGTCATCAACAAAACCGATCTCGCCCCGCTGGTCGGCGCAAGCCTGGAAGTCATGGAAAAAGACAGCCGCAAAATGCGCAAGGACCGGCCCTTCACTTTCACCAATCTGAAATCCGGCGAAGGCGTCGATGTGGTCGTCGCCACGATCGAGCGCCTGGGAGGACTGGGCCGGGCCGGAGACTCATAAACAGTTTCGGATGGCGTTGCCCCCGTGCGTTTGCGGTCCCGCCCCGTTTATGCTATATCCCGAGCATAACAAATCGAGAAAATACACAAAGAGGAACAGTCCGGACATGAAGATTTTAATACGCTGCTTTTTGTTCGCCGGACTTGTCCTGACGCCTGTTGCTCTTGTCGGACCTGCCAGCGCCAGCCCGCCTGGCCCCGTGCATGGCAAATTCATGATGCCGAAGGAGCAGCCAAAACTGAACGCTGCAACCGTTGAAAGGGTCATCCAGGTGCTGCCCGAACTGTTGAAGCTGACCCGACAATACAGGGGAGAACACAGCAAGGGCGACAGCAAAAAGATCGCCATGAACGACAGATATATTGCATTTACAAAATCACTTGACGCGCTATCGAAAAAACACGGCTTCAGAGATTCCCGGACCATGCAGAAAATGGTCGAGGCCACCATGATGACCACCGGCTTTTTGAAATCGGGCAAAACACTCAAACAGGTCGACGATCAGATGCTGGCCACACAGAAGACCATCATGGATAATCCGAAACTGAGTCCGCTTCAGAAAGATACGCTCTTGCAGCGCATGGCCATCCAGGTATCGATGGTCGTACCAACAGCGCAAAACATCAAAACCGTCAAACCGTTTTATGAGCGCATCATCGCCATTGTCGGCAAGAAATAAAAACGAGCAAGCAAACGGGAATCAGGCCCGGCGCCCGCCAAAGCGGAAGACCTGTTCGTGGCATATATCAATGCAGCGTCCGCAATTTGTGCAGTCTGCCGACAGGATCACCGGCCCTTCGCCATGCGCACCCTTCAGGGCAGGCGGGATGACGTGATTTTCGGGGCAGACCTCGTAACATTCCATGCAGTCATCGCACGCCTCGCGCTTTTCGGCCCGCACCCGCAACAGGGAAAACCGTCCGATCAGACCATATAGCGCCCCTTGCGGGCACAGATGACCACACCAGCCATCCCTGACAAACAACAGATCGAACAGAAAAACGGCCAGCACAATGCCCCAGCCCAACCCGAAGCCGAAAATGATGCCGCGATGCAGAACGGAAACCGGATTGATCAGCTCATAGGACAGACTGCCCGTCACAACTGAAACCACCAGCACCGCCGTTAGCATGAACAGGCGCGTATGCGCCTTCAGTCTGCCGCCACCTTTCAGTTGCAGTTTTCGCCGGCTCCAGCGGGCGGCATCTGTGACCATATTAAGCGGACAGACCCATGAAC
>JALXEI010000134.1 GCA_027069645.1 Hyphomicrobiales bacterium | reverse complement strand
TTTTGTATGTTCTTGGCATATTTCTGTTCGGTCAGATGGTCGATACGAATTTTCTGACCCCGAAAATCATCGGTGACAAGATCCGGTTGCATCCGGTCTGGCTGATTTTTGCACTGGTCGTTTCCGGGTATCTGTTTGGTGTTCTGGGGATGCTGATTGCCATACCCCTCGCTGCCGCAATCGGCGTTCTTGTTCGTTATGGTCTGGAGCGCTATCTTGATAGCGAACTCTATACCGGCAGCCGCGAAAATAAAAAAGCGGTTCGCGAACGTTAGGATGAAAGTCATAAAAGAGTGCCTGGAGAACCTGTACAATTGCCTCTCGATTTGCCCCATCGACCGGCTTTCGGGGCGGAAGATTTCTTTTTGTCAAAAAGCAATGAACTGGCGGTCAGGCTGATTGATGACTGGCCCCGCTGGGTGAAATACGGTCAGATGCTTGTTGGCCCGGAGGCTTGCGGCAAGACCCACCTGGTCAATGTGTGGCGATTGCGATCCGATGCGCAGATCATTACAGCCAGCCGCTTGAATATGGCAGATATACACGACCTCGATATTACTCGCCCCGTTTGCATCGAGGATATTGATCGCGGGCTGCGAGATGAAGAGGCGCTGTTTCATCTGCTTAATGTAATCAATGCGCACGGGAACCATATACTTGTGACTTCCCGAACCGAAAAGGTTGAGGAAAAACTGGCCATCAGGGATCTGTGTTCAAGATTGAAAGCCCTTCCTGTCGTTGCTATCAAATCTCCTGATGATCAGTTGCTCAAGGCCGTTATGGTCAAACAGTTTGCAGACCGGCAGATCAAAATCGATCCGTTGATTGTCGAATATCTTTTCAGACGAATGGAACGCTCCATGCTGGCCGTTGCTGAAATGGTTGCAATTATGGATCAGGGTTCACTGGAAGCAGGGCGGTCATTGACGCGTCCGCTGGCACGTGAAATCCTGATGGCTCACAATATTTATTCCTGTGAGGAGTAAAGCGACCTGTGGTTGTGTGAGCCGGTGTGTGGACCTGATTGAATGTGGCAAACATCGATCCCGGGCTGTAGTTCCGGTTTGTTATTGTTTTGATGCTGTTGCCGGAGCGTTTTATGTCGAACACAAAACTGGCAAAGGTGCCACTATCCGAAAAAGACAAAGCCGATCCCGGGCGTATACTGAATCGCGACCTGTCATTGCTGGCTTACCTTAAAAGAATTCTGGGGGAAGCGGAAAACCACGCAAATCCGTTGCTTGAGCGCTTGCGGTTTCTGTCATTTTCGAGTGCCCGGCTTGACAGGTTTTATGCGGTACGGGTTGCGGAATTGTATGTGCAGGCAGAGTCAGAGGGGAGCAAGCCCAGCGGGGTTGACGTAGCTCCGGTTGAACAATTGCGTAAAATCAACGCTGTTGCAACGGAACTGGTTACCGAACAGTCGAGAATCTGTGCCGATCTGATTGGCGAACTGGAAGAGAGAAATATTCGTATTCTGTCGGAGGGGAACAGTCTTGATGAGCGGGACCGGAACTGGCTGGAAAAATACTTTATCGCGCAGATTTTTCCTGTTTTGACACCGGTCGATCTCGATTCATCCCGGGCTTTTCCATATATCCCCCATGAGGGGATTGCACTGGGGCTGCATCTCGCAAGGAGCGGTGATAATGGTAATGGTCAGGCTCTCCATGCCCTGTTGCCAGTGCCCCGGCAATTGCCCCGTTTTATAAAATTACCAAACCGTGAAAACACATCCCGATGTAAAAACGGGGATGAACAATACAGCAATAC
>JALXEI010000133.1 GCA_027069645.1 Hyphomicrobiales bacterium | reverse complement strand
AACGACGATTCTGCGCTCGATTGTGGCTCTTGCCCATGAACTTGAAAAGGATGTTGTGGCCGAGGGGGTTGAAACCGATGAGGATGCTACCTGGTTGCGTTCCATCCGCTGTGACTATGGGCAGGGTTTTTATTATGGCGAAGCCATGAAAAGCAACGAGGTCCACAATCTGCTTACCGCTCTGGTGAAATCCGGGAAACTTGTACTGGAACCGACAGCAAGGAGCAAACGCAAGGCGGCCCCCCCGGCAGTTGATGTCAACAGGGTGACAACCGGCGGTCAGGAACCGGCGCGCGCTCCGGCGGACAATGTAATTCCGGTAACAGAGACAACAGTTCGCAAGCCGCAATCACAGCCTCAGCCTCAGCCTCAGCCTCAGCCTCAGCCTCAGCCTCAATCACAGCCACTGCCTGTTTCAGGGGCGCCAGCCGCATCAGCTTCACAGCCTTCCGGTCGTCCTGCTCTTGCTGGTACGGGGGCGGCGGTGCCGAAAGAGACGGAAATCAAAAGCGGTAAAGTTTCCGGACAGGGCTGACAGCAACTGACATCAATTGGGAAAAACGATTGAAAAAATGAACTGAAACGAACTGTATAATGAAATTTGCAAGAACAGGTGGAAAATAAATGACCCGAAAATATTTTGGTACTGACGGGATTCGTGCAAAAGCCAACTCGTTTCCCATGACTTCGGAAATTGCCATGAAGGTGGGAATGGCGGCAGGCAAGGTTTTTACAACCGGCAGTCATCGTCATCGCGTGGTGATTGGCAAGGATACGCGTTTGTCCGGCTATATGCTGGAATCGGCGCTGATTGCCGGGTTCACGTCGGTTGGCATGGATGTTTTCCAGCTTGGCCCCATGCCGACACCTGCTGTTGCCATGCTGACCCGTTCCCTGCGGGCCGATATCGGTGTGATGATATCGGCTTCACATAATGTTTTCTCCGATAATGGTATCAAGCTGTTTGGTCCCGATGGCTACAAGCTCTCTGATGAAACCGAACTGAAAATCGAGAAACTGATGGATGGTGATATCAGCACCATGCTGGCGGGATCGGAAAAGCTGGGACGCACCAAGCGGATTGAATCGGCGCGCGAACGCTATATCGAATTTGCCAAACGGACCCTTCCTCGTCATCAGAGTTTCGAGGGCATGCGTGTGGTGATCGACTGTGCCAATGGCGCCGCCTACAAGGTGGCCCCCGAGGCTTTGTGGGAACTGGGGGCCGAGGTTGTACAGATCGGCGTTTCGCCTGACGGTTTCAATATCAACAGGGATTGCGGTTCCACCCATACCGGTCTGCTGAGCGAAAAGGTCCGTGAGGTGCGCGCCGATATCGGGATCGCCCTTGATGGCGATGCCGATCGCATGCTGATCGTCGATGAGAAGGGGCGCGAGATTGATGGTGACCAGATCATGGCAGTTGTGGCCGAGAGCTGGCTGGATAGTGAAAGGTTGACAGGGGGCGGGGTCGTCGCGACAGTCATGTCGAATCTTGGACTGGAACGCTATCTTGACAGCCTTGACCTGAAGCTCGCAAGAACGCCTGTGGGAGACCGCTATGTTGTCGAACATATGCGTCAGCACGGTTTCAATGTCGGGGGCGAACAATCGGGACATATTGTCTTGTCCGACTTTACCACAACGGGCGACGGGCTGGTTTCCGCCTTGCAGGTCATGGCGGAAGTTGCGCGGAAAGGTCAGAAGGTCTCGGAGGTTTGCAACAGGTTCGAGCGTGTGCCGCAAATGCTGAAAAATGTGCGCTACAAAAACGGTGAACCGCTCAGGCAAAAGCTGGTTCGCGAGGCCATCAGTGCCGGTGAGGAGAAGCTGGGAAAAAGCGGGCGTCTGGTGATCCGTCCTTCCGGTACGGAACCGGTCATTCGCGTTATGGCCGAGGGCGACGATCAGCAACTGGTCAACAGTGTTGTCGGGGAAATTTGTGATGTACTGGGGGCTGGCGCCTGAGCGTACCCGCGGACCGCGATTCCCCTGGGGGACTTGTTCAGGTTGACAGGCTGCTCCGCTCCCTGGACAAGCGCAGCGCAGAGCCGGGGCCCAGGGCCACAAGTGATATGCTTTTGTTTTGGTTTATTTTCTCAATCCGTTCTGCGCTTGCCGCCCCTGGATCCCGGATCGGCGCTATTGCTTGTCCGGGAAGCGGGATATCGAGACCGAAAGAGAAAGGTGAGTCAGCCTTTTTGCATTCCGCTATCAGTTCTGAAATTTACCCATTCGCAGGCGATCGGCTTCCATGAGCTCGATTTCGCGGGCACCGGATACAACGATACTCGGGTCCGGTACGAAGTCCAGATTCGGGTCCTTGCCTTCATATTCGACACAATTGAGTATGACCTTCAGGGCATTGAGGCGGGCCGCCTGCTTGTTGTTGGAGCGTATGACGGTCCAGGGGGCTGACGAGGAATGGGTGCGTTTCAGCATGGCGTATTTGACCTCGGTGAAATCGTCCCAGCGGTCCTGGGCCTGCACATCCACCTCGCTCAGTTTCCATTGCCGCAACGGATCATCCTTGCGTCGCTTGAAACGCCGGGCCTGTTCCTTCTTGGTAACGGAAAAATAGAGCTTCAGCAGCACCGTGCCCTGACGCACCAGATCTTTCTCGAAGCCGACAACGCCCTTCATAAAATGCTTGTATTCTTCATCGGTGCAAAAACCGAAGACCGGCTCCACCATCGCGCGGTTATACCAGCTTCGGTCAAACAGAACCATTTCGCCGCCGCGCGGGAACTGTTCCACATAGCGCTGGAAAAACCATTGTGTGCGCTGTGTTTCCGTGGGTTTGCCAAGGGCGACAACACGGTAATGTTTTTCGTTCATATAGCGGGTTGTCCGGCGAATGGTCCCGCCCTTGCCCGAAGCGTCGCGCCCCTCGAACAGGATGATGAATTTGGTTTTTTCGCGCTCCAGATGGGCTTGCAGTTTCAGCAGTTCGGCCTGATAGGGTTTCAGGGCCAGCTCGTTATTGCGCCTGACAAGAGCCTTGGATTTTTTGGAAGCGAGTTTGCGAAGACGCTTTTTCAGCCTTTTGTTCTGCCTTTTCAGTTGCCGAATCTGATCATGGCATTTGTCCCGGGACTGCCGCTTGTCGCCTTCAGGCATTTTTTTTTGCGTCATGGTGATACTCTGTTTACGATAAATTTCGTGTTTATAATAACATAGTCAACTGAACAGGTTCCTGCCATATGTGCTTAACCGGTTGTTACCTGGGCTGTTTGTCGCATGAATTTTGCACTCTGCTGACGGGGGCAGGTGTAAAAAGGGATACCTTGCGGGTTGATTGTGCGTTATAGAGAGAAGGTGTCCGTTTACGCCAGCCGGGAGGGGTGATGGCCAGCATTTTCCTGAGCTTTTCCAGTCGAGATGAACGTGCCGCCCGGGGACTGCAAACCTGGCTTGCCGAACATCATCAAGAGGTGGTTCTGCTTGATCGCAGCAAGAAGCAGGAACAGGGGCGTTTTGACGACCTCAGGCCCGAATTCGAGAGCGCGATCAACCGTGCCGATATTGTCCTGTTTCTCGTGACCCCGTTCTGGCAGGCGTCCCGACTGTGTGAATGGGAATTCGAGACGGCCAAAACGGCCGAAAAAACCCTGCTGGGCGTTCTCGAAGCGCCCACAAACCACCCCGTCTCCGGTGCACTTGATCTCATCGATATGACCCGAAACCGTGAGGATGGTCTTGTTGAATTGCGTGAGGCGTTGCAGCGTGCCGCACCGCCTGAGGAGGGGGCGACGAGAGACGAAGGAGAGGCGAAAAATTCGGATATCGTCTTGCAGGGCGCTGTGATTGTCGATCATGATCCGAACAAAAAAAGCGTTATAACCCACACGAGAAAAACGTCGATTTCGCCAGACCATCGGCAGGCCGGTGTCAACCGGACCCTTAAAATACTGCAACGCGGTATTCGCTGGAGCACCTTTCCGGCCTGGTTTACACGCCTGTTGAAACTGCCGGTTGCCGGAACACGTGTCAAAACCCGAAAAACCCTGAAAACACTCGGGCAAAAACTGTCCGGGTTCAATCCGCTGTTGAAGCGCGGCAGCAAATGGGTCATTGCCGACAAAATGCGCGTTGCCGGTGTGGCCTTTCTGGCCTTTGTTGTGGCAACGGCGGTGATCGGTTTTGTTTCCGATCGAACGATCGGCGGCAAGGATGCCGTTCGCAAGGAACTGGCCAATGTCAAAAAACGCCAGTCGCTGTTTTTGTCGCGGGTTGCCAATCATCTGCGCGAGACCGGCGAAGTGCAAACTGCCTTGCTGTTGTCACTCGAAGCCTTTGGCGAGGCGCAGGAGAAGGACGATCGCCTCAAGGCGCGGGACGCGCTCTATACGTCCTGGGTTAAAATTCAGGACGGGCTGGTCATTCGTGGTCACGAGAATCATGTCAGCGGTGCCGTATTCAGTCCCGATGGTCGCTATATCCTCACATCGTCCTGGGACCGGACCGCCAGAGTCTGGAAAAAGTCGACTCGAAAACAGGTGTTGCGCCTCGACGGGCATGACGGATTTGTCAACAGTGCCGTGTTCAATCCGGACCAGAGCCTGATATTGACGGCCGGGCTGGATAACAGGGCGCGTTTGTTCAATGCCCGTACCGGCAAACCGGTTCGCGTCCTGAAAGGTCACAATCATGAACTCACAAGCGCTGAATTCTCGACGGATGGCCGTCGAATTGTTACCGCATCGAGTGATCAGACCGCGCGCATGTGGGATGTCGCCGGTGGCAAGACGCTGAAAATATTTCTGGGTTTCAAGGCCGGTCTCGAACACGCCTCTTTCAGTCCGGACGGAGAACGGATCGTGACGGCTGGTGCAGACCATGTAGCGCGGATCATTGATGTCGGGAGTGGCGATATGCTGGCGACGCTGAAAGGTCATGGTGATGTTGTTCGCGATGCGCGTTACGATCCGGCAGGAAAGCTGATTGCCACGGCCTCGCAGGACAAGACGGTGCGTTTGTGGAGTGCGCGCAGCGGTGTGTTGCAGCGGGTCTTGCGCGGCCATCAATGGGCGGTTCTGAGCGCTTCATTCAGTCCCGACGGCAAGCGCCTCGTAAGCGCATCGAAGGACAATACTGCAAGAATCTGGGATGTGGCGACCGGTGATCTTCTGCTGGTTTTGCGTGGTCACAAGGGTATTGTCAGCGGTGCCTCTTTTTCACCTGACGGCAAAATGGTGGTGACGGCATCGGGGGACGGGACAGCGCGTCTCTGGCCGTTGCCCGCATCCGATCAGGATCTCGTTGCAAGGGCGCGCCGGACGGTGACAAGGTGTCTGACATCTGCGCAAAGGAAAAAATATTTTCTTGGCGAGACACTGCCTGACTGGTGTCGGAAACTCAAACACCGCACATCGCGCAAATAGCGAGGAAGCAGGTTCCGGATCTCTGCATTCATTTCTTTTTTTAACGCCCGTTCCAGTCCCAGAAACGGATGGTTGCATCTACCCCGGCGGAAAGCAGCAGTTCGTCGTTTGAACTGAAAAGCACGGCTCTGACAGCCCCGTCATGTCCGGTGAGTGTTCGGATAAATTTTCCGTTGCGGGCATTCCAGATTTTGATCGTGTGGTCCTTGCCGCCCGAGGCCAGCCATTTTCCGTTCGAGGCGAAAGCAAGAGCCAGAACACCGCCCTGGCCAGCCTTGATGGTGCGTCGCAGACGGCGGGACTTTGGAGACCATATTTTAATTGTATCATCAAGGCTGCCGGTTGCGAGGCGATAGGCTTTCGGGGAAAGGGCGAGGGCGGCGACCGGGCCGTGATGGCCATGATAGGTGCGGATCAGGTTTTTTCGTTTCCGGCTCCATATTCTGGCGGTACCGTCGGCGCTGCCGGTAACAAAGAAACGCTTGTGAGAAAGAATGGCCAGTATCGCACCGTCATGGGGCTGGCCGCGAAGGGGACGCGGAAAATACTGACCATCCGAAAATTCCCGATAGTCGGGTTGTCCGCTGTCACCACCGCTGACAAGATCGTTGCCGAACCCGGCAAAGGCGAGAGAGCGGACCGGACCATCAGGGGAGTTGAAAGTTGCGATCTGTTCGCTGGCGACCAGGTTGAACAGGGAGATATTGCCCGAACGATCGGCCTGCAACAGTCGCTCGCCGCGCACATCAATGGCCGTGATGTCCTGATCATGGGCAGTGTAGCTGCGAAACAGCGCGCCGTCCGGCAGGTTCCAGATGCGGATAATCCGGTCATCGCCAGCCGATACCAGTTGTGTGCCGCTATTGGCGAGGCGCAATATATT
>JALXEI010000132.1:5699-6315 GCA_027069645.1 Hyphomicrobiales bacterium | reverse complement strand
GAGGTACTGGAAAACCAGTTGATGGTCGAGGAAGGTGTCATGCCCTCGGCCCTTGGCCCGCTGATGCCGGTGATGTTTATCCCCGGTGGCCGCCTCGCCGGGGCGCTCAAGGCACTGATCCGCGGCGTTTATAATGGCCCGCTCAGCCGAACGCAAACTTATTTTGCCGTCTCCCACGACAGCGCCGCGGGCAAAATCCGCCTCGATAATGAAAAGATTGTCATTGACTGGCCCGGTGTCAACGAGGAACCGGTCTATCAAAAGGTTGACGAGACCCTCACCCGCCTTGCCAGCGCCATTGGTGGCAAATATATCAAAAATCCCCTCGCCGAAAGCATGATGGGCAACACCCATGCCACCGCCCACCCGCTCGGCGGCTGCGTCATGGGCGAGGATGAAAGTCGCGGCGTCGTCAATCACAAATGCCAGGTGTTTGATGGCCGGGGCGGCGTGCACGCGGGGCTTTATGTCTGCGATGGCTCCATTATCCCCACCTCCCTTGGCGCCAATCCCCTGCTGACCATCACCGCCCTCGCCGAACGCGCCATGATATTACTGACCCGTGACCTGGAAGACGCGACGGGCTAGTCACCCCGCTCCCCGCCCCTCTTCGCTC
>JALXEI010000132.1:1397-5689 GCA_027069645.1 Hyphomicrobiales bacterium | reverse complement strand
GTCCAGGGCGGCGCGACGGATGTTTTGGAAAGATTCGGACCGACAGACAGCGCACCACCTGTAGCCCTGGGCCCCGGGTCAGGCCCGGGGAGCGGATAGAGGGAATCGCGAAATCACAATACACGCTTCCCGGACAGGCGATAGTCACCATGTTGACTTTGGCGTTTTTCTGACGCACCAAGGAAGCATGTACGATATTGCAATTATCGGCGGCGGGATCAACGGATGCTGCCTTGCCCGCGATGCCGCCGGGCGGGGCCTTTCGGTACTGCTTGTGGAGATGAACGATCTGTCCTCGGGCACCTCGTCCCGCTCCACCAAACTCATTCACGGCGGTCTGCGCTATCTGGAACATCATGAATTCTCCCTGGTGCGCAAGGCCCTGATCGAGCGTGAGACTCTCTACAGGATCGCGCCGCACATCATCGAGCCGCTGCGCTTCATTTTTCCCCATCACAAAAACATGCGCCCGATCTGGATGATGCGCCTTGGCCTGTTTGTCTATGACCATCTGGGCGGGCGCAGCCTTCTCCCGGCCAGCCGTCGGCTGGACTTGCGCCGTGATCCGGCGGGCCGCGTTCTGAAGGATGATTTCGCCACCGCTTTTGAATATTCCGACTGCCGTGTCGATGATTCCCGTCTTGTCATCCTCAATGCGCTGGATGCGGCCGAACGCGGCGCCGATATTCGCCCCCGAACGAAGCTGATCAAGGCCGTGCGGGAAAAGCAACACTGGTCACTGACCCTGCGCCGGATGTCGGGCCACGAGTTGCCGCCTGTCCAGGCCCGTATTCTTGTCAATGCCGCCGGTCCCTGGGTCGGGGAGGTAATCGGTCGCCTTGGCATCAAAACCGGTGCCCGTGTGCGACCTGTCAAGGGCAGCCATATCATTGTCGGAAAACTTTATGACCACGACCGGGCCTATATCTTCGAGAACCCCGATAACAGGATCATTTTCGCCATTCCCTATGAAAAAGACTTCACGCTCATCGGCACCACCGATATTGATATAACGGGAGACCCGGCCACTGTTCAGATCAGCCCGGAAGAAACGGAGTATCTGTGCCAGGCGGCAAGCGAATATTTCAAAAAGCCGGTTCGCCCAAGGGATGTTGTAGCAAGCTATAGCGGCGTGCGACCGCTCTATGGCAGCGAAGAAATACCGGCCAGCAGGCTGACCCGTGACTCGGTTCTGGAAACGGACGGCGAACCGGGGCAGGCGGTGCTGCTGTCGATCTTTGGCGGCAAGATCACCACGGCCCGCAAACTGGCCGAACGGGTTTTGCAAAAACTCGAAACGCATTTGCCAGCGCACACCGGCAACCCCTGGACGGCAACCACGCCCCTGCCCGGCGGCGATTTTGCCATCGGCTCATTTGACTCGCTGGTCATGAAACTGCGCACCGCCTGCCCGCAAATGAGCGCCGCCCGGGCCGTGCGGGTGACAAGGGCCTATGGCACGCGGGCGCTTGATATTTTTTCCCGCAATGGCAAGGCCCTTGATCCAGGCGAGGATTTTGGCGGCGGCCTGACACAGGTGGAAGTGGACTATCTGTTAACGCGGGAATGGGCCGAAACAGCCGAAGATATATTGTGGCGGCGCAGCAAGCTCGGTCTGCACCTTGATGAACGGCAGGTGCAGCATCTTGAAACATGGCTGGCCGAAAAAGCAGGGGTGCAAAACACATGACGACACATATTCTTGCCATTGACCAGGGTACCACATCGAGCCGCGCCATCCTGTTTGACCGGGACATGAACATTACCGCCACGGCGCAGCGCGAGTTCAAACAATCTTTCCCGCGCTCCGGCCATGTGGAACATGATGCCGAGGAGATCTGGCAGACCGTGCTTGCCACATGCCGCGAGGTGATGGAAAAGGCCGGGATTGAAGCCTGCCACATCAACGCCATCGGCATCACCAACCAGCGCGAAACCGTTGTCCTGTGGGACCGCAAAACCGGCAAAATCCTGCACCCGGCGCTGGTCTGGCAGGACCGGCGCACCGCCACTCATTGCATGGCCCTGAAAGAAGCCGGACATGAAGAAATGGTCACGGCGCGCTCCGGCCTGCTGCTCGATCCCTATTTCTCGGCCACAAAAATCGCCTGGTTGCTCGACGAGGTTGAAGGGGCCAGGGAGGCGGCCGGACGGGGGGAACTGGCGGCTGGCACCATCGACAGCTTTTTGCTGTGGAAGCTCACAGGCGGCCAGGTCCATGCAACAGACGCCACCAATGCCGCCCGCACGGCGCTTTACGATATTCACAAGGGGCAATGGTGCGCAGAACTGTGCGATCTGTTCCATGTCCCGATGAACCTGTTGCCACAGGTCCGGGACTGCGCCGCCGCTTTCGGCACAACCGATCCCTCGCTGTTTGGTGTCGCCATCCCCGTTACCGGCATGGCAGGCGACCAGCACGCCGCCACGATAGGCCAGGCCTGTTTTGAACCCGGCATGATGAAAAGCACCTATGGCACCGGCTGCTTTGCCATGCTCAATACCGGTGAGCAACCCGTAACCTCGAAAAACCGCCTGCTTACCACCATCGCCTGGCAACTCGACGGCGGGGTCACCTATGCTCTGGAAGGTTCTATTTTCATCGCCGGAGCTGCGGTGCAATGGCTGCGGGACGGGCTGGGGATGATCGAACGCGCCGATCAGTCGGGCGATCTTGCCCGCAAGGCTGACCCGCATCAGCAGGTCTATCTGGTGCCCGCCTTTACCGGGCTTGGTGCCCCGCACTGGGATGCCGAAGCCCGTGGCGCGCTTTATGGCCTGACCCGCAACACCGGCCCGCAGGAACTGGCCCGCGCGGCGCTTGAAAGTGTCTGCTATCAGACCCGCGATCTGCTCGATGCCATGCAGGATGACTGGCAATCGGCCACCGACATGGTGTTACGCGTTGATGGTGGCATGGCCTCGTCCGACTGGACCATGCAATGCCTCGCCGACCTTCTTGATGCGCCGGTAGACCGTCCGTTCATCACCGAAACAACCGCCCTTGGTGCCGCCTGGCTGGCGGGCATGCATACGGGATTCTACCCGAAAATGCAGGCCTTTGCCGATCAGTGGAAGCTGGAGCGACGCTTTACGCCGGGGATGGATGAAACGGAACGAACCCGAAAACTGGCAGGCTGGAGAAATGCCGTGCAAAGAACGCTGACAGGCAAATAATGCCAGCGAGCGAAAAAGCCGACCTTTGTATTTTGTTCAGGTTAGCAGGCTACTCCGCTCCCCGGACAAGCGCAGCGCAGAGCCGGGGTCCAGGGCCGCAAGTGATATACTTTTGTTTCTGTTCATTTTTTCAACACACTCCCGTCGACCTGCTCTGGATCCCGGATCAGCGCTATCGCTTGTCCGGGAAGCGGATTATCGAGGCAGAACGAAAAACATGGGTCACCCTTTTTGCATCGTGGTATTATATCGGAACGCAAAAACAGGCCTTTGCATTCCGGTGTTCATCAATAGAACCCGGGAGCATAAAGACTGGTACACTTATGCGAAACGGCCCCTGTGTTTCAAGGCGGCGATCGGGAAAACAGCTCAGGATCTTTGCAACAGGGCGATAAAAAAACCATCCGTACCATTGTTGGCCGGGGTCAGTTGCAAGACCTTTTCCTCATTGATGGCCGAGACCGGCAAGGGACTGTCCGCCCTCTCTTTCCAGCGGGACTGCGGTGAAAGCAGCGAAAAAGCTGAATGATCATCGAGGAAACGCCCGACCTGCTGCATATTTTCCTGCGGCAGGATCGAACAGGTGACATAGACCAGAACACCCCCCGGCCTGACCGCCCTTGCCCCCTGTTCCAGAACACCACGCTGCTCTTTTATCCGCTCGTCGAGCTGTGCCTGAGTCAAGCGCCATTTGCTATCTGGCTTGCGCCGCCAGGTGCCGGAACCGCTGCAAGGGGCATCCACCAGCACCACATCCATGCCATCATCAAGCCGCGCCAGTGCATCGCTGCTACCGGCGGGCAAAATTTTGACATTGTGCGCCCCGGCGCGCTGCAACCGCTGGCGCATGGGGGCAAGCCGTGCAGGATCGAAATCAAAGGCATGAATCTGCCCCCTGTTCTCCATCAGGGCAGCCATCGCCAGCGTCTTGCCGCCGCTCCCCGCACAAAGATCAAGCACCTGCATCCCCGGTTTGACCCCTGTCAGCCGGGATACGATTTGCGACCCGGCATCCTGAACCTCGAACCAGCCTTTGCGAAAGGCATCGAGATTTTCAAGACGCGGACTTTTTTCGGGCCCGCGAGGCGCCCTGATCCGCACGCCATCAGGCACAC
>JALXEI010000132.1:0-1387 GCA_027069645.1 Hyphomicrobiales bacterium | reverse complement strand
CGGAAATCGGTTTGGCCTCCAGCCCGGCCAGCCTGTCCAGCAGGGTTGAAGGTTTCACTTTCAATCGGTTGACCCGCAGATCAAGCGGCGCCCGGGTGGCCAGCGCCTCGCCTTCGGCAAGCATACGCTCGCCAAAGGTCGCCTCCAGAGCAGGAGAAAGCCAGGTCGGGAAATCTGCCAGCGCGGCAATATCGCAGTCGGGAGGATTGTTGTCCTGCAAGCGCAAAAGTCCTGCTTTTTCTTCCTGGCTCAGGGGTGCAGGCGCCCAGGCGCTGCCATCGCAAAGCGCTTCAATCTGCTCGACGCGATAGCCCCAACGATCGAGAAAAGCCGCCAGAATACGGGCACGCGGTGTCTCGCTGGCCATATAACAACTGTAGGAGGAAGCACGCCGCAAGGCATCAAAGACCAGATTGGCAATCGCCGCCCGGTCCTTGCTGCCGGCATAGCGATGACCCCGCGCCCAGTTCGACAGAACGAGACGGGCCGGATAGTCAGAGGCAATATATGTTTCCAGAATTTCGATTGCAGCAGCAAGTCGCCCGGCCGGACGCATGGACCCTCTCCACAAATGGCGCGCGTGAGCGACTGTCATGGCTCTGCCGAGCCTGCGGTTTCAACGGGCAAATTTTCACAAGCAAAACCAGCGGGCAACGAGAAGACGAGACCAGCGCGCATCACCCCCCTTGCGGGCGTCACCGGGTAAAATCAGCGACAGAGCAGGAAATACGGACTAGCTTTTCAATGCCAGCTTCTTTTTGATCTGCCGTTTGATGCGTCGGGCGTTTTGCGACAATTCGCGATCGTCGGTCTTCAGCAAATAGGCATCAAGCCCGCCACGATGCTCCACCGTGCGAAGGGCCCGGGCACTGACCCGAAAACGATAGGCCCGCTTCATGGCGTCACTGGTCAGGGAAACCTGACACAGATTGGGCAGGAAACGACGACGTGTTCTGTTTTTGGCATGAGAAACATTATTGCCACTCATCACCGATTTGCCGGATAGTTCGCATACCCTCGACATGATTTTCAGCTCCGTTACATTCATCGGGCCCGGATGAAAAACGCACCCGGTCACCATTCGTGTCCCCGATCGGACACAGACGGTCAGGATTGTTTAACTTGCAAAAAGGGCCGCTTCAAACAGCTATTTCCTACCGTGTCGTTTCGATCGGGTTGTTTTCCGCCATACAACGAAAAAACCCGCGAAAATCTCACGGGATCAATGTAAGTGTATAGTTGGCGATGCCGGCCCCGTCAAGCCCCCCGAAACGGATCAATAGCCCCGGTATCCGGTGCAAAATCGCGACTGTCTTGCCCCCTGCGGCGCGCGCCAGTCTGCAAAACCGGCAGTCACAGAATTGACCCATTCAAAATTTATGGCATT
>JALXEI010000131.1 GCA_027069645.1 Hyphomicrobiales bacterium | reverse complement strand
ACCAGAGTGACCTTTCCACCGGTTTTTGTGATTTTGTCTTCAAGGGCTTCCAGTCCGCCACTTGTCCGGGCAAGGGCAATGACATGTGCGCCGGCACTGGCAAGTGCAAGCGCTGCGGCTTCACCGGGCCCGCGAGAAGCCCCCGTAACAAGGGCTATTCGACCATCGAGGCGGGGGCTGTCATTCATATACCGGCTTTCTTTTTATATTCATCTGTTTTTTTATCTCTGTATATATTCAAAAGCGGCTCAGGGCACAGAAAAAAAGGCAGCCAAGCAGCTGCCTTTTCAAATCCTCGTATGTTGTGCCTATTGTGCCATCTTTTCCTTTGCCGCATCACCGATATCACGTGCCTTTTCCATGGCTTTGTGACCCAGCTCTTTGGCTTTTTCTTTCGCCTTTTCCATCATCGGTGCTGCTTTTTCCTTCATTTCAAGCGCCTTGTCTTTGGCTTTTTGCATCATTGGTGCGGCCTTCTCACGGGCTTTTTCAGCAGCTTCCATCATTTTTTCAGCCGCTTCGGCAGATAAAGCTCTTGTTTTGGCCCAGGCTTTTCTGAAGAAACCCTGTTTGGGAAGAAGCTTGTCAGCGGCAATATCATTGATCGTGTTGATCATATCCTTGTGGTCAAGTTGCATATCGCCATTCGACATCAGCCGGGGGTTGCCGGTAAAAATAACCATTGGCGTGCAGGCTGTTGTGACCTTGGCGCCTTTTTTCCAGAACTTGCCATGACTGACGTCCGTTTCCTGCGCATAGTAGATTTTCTGATCGTCGATTTGCTGACGCAAAATATTCCGATCAATCACAGGAACAAAGATACCTTTTTCTTTTGCGATCATCTTGAAACGATCATTGTTCGGGTCGGGGAACTGAACGAACAGCGCGACAGAATTGTCACTTGTCAAAGCCTGTTTCAGCGCGATGTCTGTGCTTTCGGCATATTTTACATCGATTGCTCGCCCAAGTCCGTCGGGATCAATTTTGCGCAAATAGTCGAATGTGGCGGCGCTGCCACTGCCTTGTGGCGGCAATATGAAATTGAGTTCTCCGGCACGCGCAGCAACGTCACCAAAATTGGTCAGGTTCCTGTTTTTGGTTACCATAAACAGACATTCTCGCGCGATATCACTGCGAATGACATGAAAAGGTTCGGCCGGATATTGTTTGGCGGCGTGAAGTGTAAACACATCAAACTGTGCAAAGCCGATATCCCGCGGATTTTGCATGACTTTATTGATATTGTCTGAAGAACCAAGCGAGAGTGCACAACTGTATTTGAATTTCGCCCTGGCCAGTTCTTTGGCCAGAGGCGGGCAAAACGTACCGTTATAGGCACCCCTGGCACCGCCTGTGTGGATTTTAGCCGCCTCGGCAACATTTGCAAGGGCCAGGGTAAGGCTTGCTGCTGTGAGGATCGCGATATTCATTCTGGACACAATCATACTCCTTGTTATTGCGCAAAACCGGTCCGTAGAGGTGTTGAACGCATGCATTGAATTCTGCTTGAAACCGGTACCCGATAAGCCGTTTGAATCTTATAATGGCCAATTTGGGCAGTAATATTTTCTCACCTCATATAGTCTGTACAAATAGAAATTAAAACGGGTACATCAAAAAATACACCGGATTTTTTGTCCACCCCGTCTCAGACATTTTCCTCAACCAGCAATGACAATTGCTTGTCAATGTCCTGACCGGAACGATCCAGTAACCGTGTCGGGTAGTCCCCTGTAAAGCAATGATCTGTGAATTGCGGATTTTTGCTGTTGCGCGAACTGTATCCCATCGCCTTGTAAATGCCGTCAATCGACAAAAAAGCCAGGCTGTCGGCTCCAATAAAGGCATTGATTTCCTCAACAGAGCGTCCTGCTGCTATCAGGTTGTCCCGTTTCGGGGTATCAATGCCATAAAAATCTGGATGGGTTATGGGCGGACTTGAAATGCGCATATGAACTTCCTTCGCGCCGGCCTCATACATCATCCTTACAATTTTCATACTGGTAGTCCCGCGTACAATACTGTCATCCACAAGAATGATTCTCTTGCCGGCAATCGAGTGGCAGTTGGCGCTATGTTTGAGGCGTACGCCAAGTTCGCGGATTTTTTGAGCCGGCTCGATGAATGTGCGTCCGACATAGTGATTGCGGATAATACCGAGTTCAAACGGAATGTTCGATTCCTGGGAAAAACCGATGGCAGCCGGTACGCCGCTATCAGGTACAGCGATAACGACATCGGCTTCAACAGAGGATTCCCGTGCCAGTTCAACACCCATCTTTTTGCGGACATCATATACGCAGCGGCCTCCGACAACCGAGTCCGGCCGGGCAAAATAGATATATTCAAAGATGCAGGGGCGCGGCTCACATTTCACAAACGGCTTGTAGGAAGAGAGCCCTTCCTTGGTTATAACGACAATCTCGCCATTTTCGACTTCCCGGACGAACTCGGCGTCAATCATGTTGAGTGCGCAGGTTTCGGACGCCAGAACATAAGAGTTTCCCTGCTTGCCAAGGACCAGGGGCCGTATGCCAAAGGGATCACGTGCGCCGATCAGTTTTTTATTTGTGAGCCCGACAAAGGCATAGGCTCCTTCAATCTGCCGCAAAGCCTCGATAAACCGGTCAACAAACAAATGTTTACGACTGCGGGCGACGAGATGGAGCACCACCTCGGTATCCGAGGTGGTCTGGCATATGGCACCATCCCTGATCAGTTCCTCACGCAGGGTAATGGCATTGGTGAGATTTCCGTTGTGACAAATGGCAAAGCCGCCTGTCGCCAGGTCGGCATAGAGAGGCTGGGTATTTTGCAGGAGTGTGTCACCGGTTGTCGAATAGCGAACATGACCGATAGCCGTACGGCCGGCCAGCTTCTTTATAACCCTTGAGGAAGTGAAATGGTCGCCGACCTTGCCCAGATGTCGTTCTGAAATAAATCGCTTGCCATCGAAAGACAATATTCCGGCAGCTTCCTGTCCGCGATGTTGCAGGGCGTGAAGGCCCAGCGTCGTGAAAGCGGCGGCGTCGTCATGATCAAAAATGCCAAAAACACCGCATTCCTCATGGAGCGTATCTTCATCACCGGTCAATTGAAATTCCGGCACAGCCACTTCCACAGGCGGCTCGGTCCTTTGACGATCGAAAAGCTGCGACATTGGGAACATCCTCTGCCTGTCCTGGTAAAGTCAGGCTCTTAACACAAAAGAGCATATTTTACGAGCCAAAATGCCATGCTGCTTCAACTTGACAATATTCGGGCTGTTCCCCTTGCCATTATGGCTGATCTTCTTCCTGAGGTTCGCCCTTGCCAAGAACTCCCATTATTTTGACAGCAAATTTTTGTCCCACATGCTCAAGCTTGTCACTTGTCCATTGAATAGCGTCCCGAGACCAGGCATTCTCGATAAAGTCCGGGCGACTTTTGTCATCGGTGAACTTTATGAAGAACCAGAAAATGATGCCGACCAGTATCATACCCCTTGCCAGTCCGAACAACAGTCCGAGCGTTCTGTCGAGGGCACCGATACTGCTGTCGAGAACCCAGTCACCGATTTTGATGGTCAACAGGGATACAACAACAAGAACAACAAGGAAAACCAGTGCTGCGACACCCCCGACTGCTGCGATTTCCGGCTGAATGGGAACCAGTTGCTTTATTTCTTCCTGATAGAAAAAGTAGGTGATACCGGCTGCTGCGGCGGCTGCAACCCATGCTGCAATCGATAAAATCTCCCGTGTCAGCCCGCGTAACATGGCCAGAAAGCCCGAAATCAGCATAACTGCGGCCAGTACCAGGTCGAGGATTGTTAGTGACGGCATATTTTTCCCTGCCCCTCTTCAAATTCTGCCAATGAAGCCCCTTACACTGTAAATGGACATATTATGACAGGGTTGATCAACTGTTTTTTGCGTCTTTTTCGATCGAATCCCGGTTTTTCACCTCTTCCGAACCGAGAATACTTGCAGTTAGAGCACCAAGATGCGGCAGATTTTCGACGAAAATCTGTTTGTCCGGGGCTTCGCCGTCTACCGGAACGGGGATTGCCGCAGAGGTAAAACCCAGTTTTCGAGCTTCCTTGAGGCGGGAGGCTGTATGCCCGACATTCCGGATGGCCCCCGACAAACTGACTTCACCAAAATAGACACGGCCGGTCGGCAGTGTGATACCGGAGAGGGCCGAGATGAGCGCAGAGGCAATGGCAAGATCGGCTGCCGGTTCGGTAATTTTCAACCCGCCTGCTACATTGAGATAGACATCATGCGCGCCAAAACGCAAGCCGCATCTCGCACTTAAGACAGCAATAATCATCGCCAGCCGATTGGAATCGCATCCAACGACAGCCCGTCTTGGCGTTGCGAGGGAAGAGGCGGCGACAAGGGCCTGAATTTCAACAAGTACGGGCCGGGTGCCTTCAATACCTGCAAATACCGCGGAACCGGGACTGTGATCGTTGCGATCTCCAAGAAACATTTCAGAGGGATTGGCAACTTCTGCCAGTCCGTTATTCTTCATTTCAAAAACACCGATTTCGTCCGTTGCGCCAAACCGGTTCTTCACAGCGCGCAAAATGCGAAACTGGTGACCGCTATCGCCTTCAAAATAGAGCACCGTATCGACCATATGCTCGACTACCTTCGGACCGGCAATCTGTCCGTCCTTGGTAACATGACCGACAATCAGCAGTGCTGCCCCGGACCGTTTGGCATAGCGAACCAGATGCTGGGAACATGTACGGACCTGGGAGACCGTCCCTGGAGCGGCCTCGAGACTGTCTGACCAGAGTGTCTGAATGGAATCGATGATGATGAGCGCTGGTTTCTCTCCATTTTCCAGAGTGGTCAGAATATTTGAAACGCTGGTTTCCGCCCCGAGGCCCACCGGTGCTCTCTCGACGCCCAGTCGTTTGGCGCGCAGTCGAACCTGGGCTGTGGCTTCCTCGCCGGAAAAGTACAGGCAGCGATGACCTTGTTCACTCAGCACGGCAGCGACTTGCAACAGAAGTGTTGATTTGCCAATTCCAGGCTCACCCCCGACGAGAATCGCCGAACCGGGCACCAGCCCTCCACCTGTAACGCGATCGAATTCAGCAATCCCGGTCGTATGGCGAGGTATATCACCGGTTTCCGCGTCGAGGCTCTCAAGGGAAATAGCCATGCCGCCAGCCTGTTTCCCCGCTGGCCCCCCGGCGATGCCACTGTTTTCAGGGATTTCTTCAGAGATGGTATTCCATTCGCCACAGGCATTGCAGCGTCCGGCCCAGCGACCGGAAACTGCCCCGCAACTCTGGCAGACAAATCGTGTTGAAGGTCGCGCCATTTATTTCCCGCCGATATAGCGGCGCTCATATCTGGCGCCAAGTGATGTCAGGATTTCGTAGCCAATGGTTCCGGCAATCCGCGCCAGATCATCAACCCCGATATGGTGCCCCAGCAGTTCCGCCGCAGCACCAGGAAAGGCTATATTTTCCGGTATATCGGTGATATCAATGGTCACAAGGTCCATCGACACACGACCAAGCAGGGGGGCTTCATAGTCGCCGATAAAGGCACTGGCGCCCGATCGGTCATTGCCTGAACCAAGGCTGCGAGGATAGCCGTCAGCATAGCCCACCGGAAGTGTTGCAAGTCTTGTCCTGCGTGTGGTGACATAGTCAGCGCCATAACCTACTGTTTCTCCTTTTGCGACGTCCCGGATCTGTATGATCGGCGCGCTCAGGAAGGCAACAGGCTTCAAAACTCCTTCCAGACCATTTGCGGGACAGCCCCCGTAAAGAGCGATCCCGGGACGGGTAAGGTCAAAATGATAGTCTGCCCCGAGGAAAATACCGGCCGAATTGGCGAGGGAAACCGGTACGCCGGGCAGTTTTTTCAACAAGGCATGAAAACGTCTCAATTGCTGCCGGTTTTGCGAATGCGTGGGATCATCGGCACAGGCAAGGTGGCTCATGATCAGGGCCGGTTTCAGGTTCTGAATGCACGCCTCGTTTTCAAGCAACTGATCAATCTGTTCGGGGCCAATCCCGAGGCGGTTCATTCCGGTATCAAGGTGAAGAGCGACAGGTGGCCGATCTGATTTATCACCGGTTTGTCTTATCCATTCAGTCACCATCTGCGGTGAATTGAGGACCGGCGAAAGATTGTGTTCGCAATAGAGGGCTGCACAGCCGGGCAGCAGGCCGTCCAGAATAAGTATCCGAACATCAGGCAGTTGCTCGCGTAACAAAAGTCCCTCGTCAGGGGTGGCGACGAAAAATGTTTTGCATCCGCTATCTCGCAAACAGGGTGCGACTTGCAGCATACCGGTACCATAGGCATCGGCTTTT
>JALXEI010000130.1 GCA_027069645.1 Hyphomicrobiales bacterium | reverse complement strand
CCCCATCACCTGGCCCATGACATGGGCCAGGTGATGGGGGCTCGCAAGGTCTATCTCACCCGCGCCACCAAAATTGACGGCGTGCCCTCCGTTCCCTCGCGCTGGCTGTTGCGTTTGCAGGCCCTGTGCAAGGGGGCCGGTCTGGAAACCAAACTGCAACCGCCAGCCGATGAGCGCTGGCTGGAACTGGCCCGGCGGCGCGACAATCCCGATACCGGCGAGCGGATCACCCGCCCCAATCCGGTTCCGCCCCTCGCCGCCCGTCCGCGCCGTCTGCCGGTCACCGGCATCGAAAAATGGATTGCCAATCCCTATGCCATTTTCGCCGGGAAAATTCTCAAACTGTCGCCGCTCCCGGACCTTGGCCGCGAACCCGACGCCGCCATGCGTGGTCAGATCATCCATAGCGCCCTGCATGAATTTTCGAAACAGCATGAACTCGATCTGCCCGAAAATGCTGGTGAAATACTTGAAAAGCTGGGTCATGAAGCAATGGACCGGCTCGGGAATCATGCGCGGATCATCGCCTTCTGGAAACCGCAATTCTCCCGTTTTGCGCAATGGTTCGCCGAAACGGAGCCCGGCCGCCGGGTGGATCTTTTGCGACACCTGCCCGAGCAGGAAGGTCGCATGTCTTTTGACAGCCCGGGTGGTGGCGGTGAATTTATACTGACCGCAAGAGCCGACCGGCTTGATTTGCAAAAAGATGGCAGCCTTATCATCTATGACTATAAATCAACCGCCAAAAAAACCGGGGATGTACGCGACCTGAAATCCCCGCAACTGCCACTGGAGGCTGCCATTGCCAGGGCTGGCGGCTTTGCCGAACTGGGTAGCCGCGTGTGCCGTGATCTGGTCTTTATAGCCGCAACAGGGCGCGAGGATCGCGGCCAGCAGGACAGCTGTATAAACAGGAATATCAACGCCCCGCAACTGGCTGACAAGGCGCTTGAAGGGCTGCAATATCTTGTCAGCCTGTATGACCAGCCCGAAACCGGCTATCCGGCCTTGCGACGGGCCGGTTTCGACTATCGCTATGACGATTTCGAGCATCTGGCGCGGGTCAGGGAATGGGCGGTGGAAGATGACTGATCCAAATTCGAAAAGCAGCGCGGCGGTTGCCGAAACCACCCGCCTTCAGGGAAAAGCGGCGGAGCCTTTCGGCTCGCGCTGGGTGAGCGCCAATGCCGGTACCGGCAAAACCCATGTGCTGGTACAGCGTGTCCTGCGACTGCTGCTGGCCGGAGCGCGGCCGGACACCATATTATGCCTCACCTATACCAACGCCGCAGCGGCTGAAATGTCCAACCGCGTATTCGAGCGCCTGTCGGCCTGGGCCGTCATGAGCCCGCAGGAACTGCACGCCACCGTTGCCGAACTGCTGGCCCGTCCGCCCGAGGAAAGTGATCTTCGCGTGGCCCGTACCCTGTTTGCCACCACGCTCGAAACAGCAGGCGGCCTCAAGGTGCAGACCATCCATTCCTTTTGCGACAGCCTGTTGCGCCGCTTTCCGCTGGAGGCCGATGTCTCCCCCAATTCCAGCCTTCTGGATGAAGCCACATCACGCGAGTTGAAAACCGAAAGCATCGAACGCATTTTAAGCCGGGCGGCCAAAAAGCCGGACAGTCCGCTCGGACGTGCCCTCTCCAGCGTCATTGCCTTTGCCAGCGAGGATGACTTTAACAATGTCGTCAATGAAGCCCTCGCCAAACGTGATCTGCTAAGGGAAATCCTTGAAAAGGAAAACGGCGAGAAAGGCCAGGCCCCGTTTGCCGGTGCCCTCGCCCGGCTGTACCGGGAATTCGGGCTCGAACAGGGAGACCGGGAAACCGACCTGCGCGAGCAACTGGCCCGCTCCATCAGCGACGAACAGATTGATGCAGTTTACGAAATACTCAATACCGGCAAGGGACTGGCGGCCAAAACCGCCGAAAGCCTGATGAAGGCCCGCCATGCCGCAAATACGCGCCAGCGCATCAAATATCTGCAAGAGGCCTTTTTGACCCAGGCTCATACCCCGAAGAAGAGTCTGTGTGCAAGAGGGGTGCGAGAGGCCGCCCCGGCCCTTGTCGAAAAACTGATCGAATCCCAGCAGATCTTTGCCGATCTGTGGCAAAAACAGCGAGCCCTGCGCGTCGTGCGCGCCTCGGAGGCCCTGTTGCGCCTGTCCTCGGAAATATTGCAGGTCTATACGGCCGGCAAGATACAGCGCGCCCAGCTTGACTTTGACGATCTGATCGAAAAAACCAACTGGCTTTTACAAAAATCCGGCGGCGCTTCCTGGGTTCTTTTCAAACTGGACAGCGGCCTTGATCATATTCTCGTTGACGAGGCCCAGGACACCTCTCCCGCCCAGTGGGCGCTGATTTCCCGGCTGACGGAAGAATTTTTCGCTGGCAAGGGAACGCGAGAAAATCGCGCCATCGAGCGCACCGTTTTTGCCGTCGGCGATGAAAAACAGTCGATTTACAGCTTTCAGGGGGCCGAGCCGAAACTGTTTGCACAAATGCGCCGGACAATGGAACAGCAGGCCCGCAACATCAATCACGACCTTCCACTTATTCCGCTGACCCTTTCCTTTCGCTCCACCCCGGCCATACTGGAAGCCGTGGATACGGTATTTGCGGATCGTCAGATCACCCCTGGCATCACCTTTGGCGATGTCGATATTCATCACGGTGCCATGCGCGAAGGCGAACACGGGCTTGTGGAAATATGGGATCCTGAAGTGCCGGAAGAACGGCAGAACAGTGCTGTCTGGAATCCCCTTGAAGATCTGAAAAAGCCCGATGACCCGAAAGAACGTCTCGCCGAAAGCATCGCGCGCACCATTCGCGGCTGGCTGGACAACAGGGAAATTCTGCCCTCGAAAAACCGTCCGGTCGAACCGGGGGACATCCTCATCCTGGTGCGCAAGCGCCACCCCTTTACCGAGCCGATGATCCGGGCGCTGAAACGACATGATATTCCCGCTGCCGGCGCCGACCGCATGAAGGTCGCCGAACAGATCGCCGTCGAGGATCTGATGGTGCTGGGCGATTTTCTTTTGTTGCCCGAAGATGATCTGGCCCTCGCCACGGTTTTGAAAAGCCCGCTGTTCGGCCTTGATGACGATGATCTGTTCATGATCCGCCGCGACCCGAACGATGCCGAACTGGTGCGCACCGGACGGGATGGCACAATACAGCCCAAAAACATCCCCCTCTGGTGGGCGTTGAAAAAATGCCGCGACAGTAACAGGTCGGAAGCCATAAGCGCCGCCTATAACCAGTTGGCGCGCTGGATGAAACGGGCCGACAAGGTGCCTCCCTTTGAACTGTTCGCCGGTATTCTCGACATCAATGGCATGCGCGAAAAGCTCACCGGCCGCCTTGGATCGGAAGCCGGAGACGCCCTCAACGAGTTCCTCGCCATTGCCCTTGCCTATGACGACAATTCCCCCCCTTCCCTGCAACAGTTTCTTGATACAGTGCGCAATACAAATACCGAGATCAAGCGTGACATGGAAAAGGGGGTGAACGAGGTGCGCATCATGACCGTGCACGGCGCCAAGGGGCTGGAAGCGGAAATCGTTTTTATGCCCGATACAACGACCACACCCTCAAGCGGCAGATCGGGAAAGGTCCAGGCCCTGCCCGCAAGCGGCCACCCTCCAGGCACCCCGGATCATCTCGTCTGGTGCGTCCCGGGCTCGAAAGATGTGGATCAGGTCGCGGCCATACAGGAGTCGAAGGCCCTCGCCGAAAAAGAGGAATATAATCGTTTGCTCTATGTGGCCATGACCAGAGCCCGCGACCGCCTTTATGTCTGTGGCTGGCTGGGGCGCAACAAAATGCCGGACCATAGCTGGTATGCGCTGATCAAATCGGCCCTGGAGGACAAATGCATCGAAACAAATGATGCCGAGGGGCGGAAAATATGGCGTTTCGAACGTGGCACGCCAACGACTCTGCCAGAGAAATCGAAAGAGGCCAAACCCGCCGACGGGGCACCGGAAGTGCCCGAAACGCCCGCCTGGATGGAACAGCCAGTGCGAAAACCGGCGGCGAAAACAGCCACCCTGTCTCCATCAAACCTTGTTTCCCATGACCTTGCCGAGACCGCGGCAGAATATCTGCCGGAAGATGCCTTTGATGTCGAACGGGAGCGTCTTGCCCGCAATGCCGGAAAATTTCGCGGCATCCTCATTCACGCCCTGCTCGAACATCTGCCCGAACTGCCGCCGGACCTGTGGCGCGCTGCGGCCCGACGTGTACTGGATGCAAGGGCCCATGAACTCGATGAGGAACAGGGCAAGGCGATCATTGATGAAGCCATTGCTGTTCTTGAAACACCCGAATTCAAACCCTTTTTTACCCCGGGTTCCGCAGCCGAAAGCGCCTTTGTCGCCCCTCTCGCCGGATCGGATGGCAAAACCGCAGATCTTCGCCTGTCCGGACAGATCGACCGTCTTGTCGTTCTGAAAAACGAGGTCCTGATCATCGATTACAAGACCAATCGTCATGTTCCCGCCAGTGTCAGGGATGCGCCCGAAGCCTATATTGTTCAACTGGCGGCCTATCGCCATGCCCTGCGCCCTCTTTTTAAAGCCCAAAAAATCCGCTGCGCCCTGTTATGGACAAGAAAACCTGCCCTGATGTGGCTGCCGGAAGAATTGCTGGATCAATACGAACAGAAACTTCCCGAACTGGCCCGGCAACAGGGATAGCAACACTTTTCAACGCTTCGCACCTTGACGCGGCGATACAGACTACCTAGTTTCGCAGCTATGTAAATCAGAGGCCGCCCGTCTTTTGCCGGGCCCCAAAACCAGGAGAAATTTTGTGGCTGAAAATATTACAGATGCCCAGTTTGAAGAAATTGTTTTGAAATCGGACGTTCCGGTGCTGGTCGATTTCTGGGCCGAATGGTGCGGACCGTGCAAACAGATTGCACCTGCCCTTGAAGAGCTTTCAAAGGAAATGGACGGCAAGCTGAAAATCGTCAAGATGAATGTCGATGAAAACCAGAAAATCCCCACCGATTTCCGTATTCAGGCCATTCCGACCCTGATGCTGTTCAACAACGGCGAAATGGTCGACCGTCAGATGGGTGCGTTGCCAAAGTCGAAAATCGAAAGCTGGGTCAACGACACGATCAGCGCCTGAGCCGTTGCACATAACATTCAAAACCGGCGACAGATGATTCTGCCGCCGGTTTTTGTTTACCTTAAAGAAGCACAAAACTTCTTTGGGGCACGTCTAGTTGTTTATTTCATTGGTATCAAGTGCCTCAACGGCCCATGCGGGATAACTGCTGGCGAAGTTGACGGCGGAAGCTGCGCTGATACCTGCAAAGGTACTGGCAACAATCATGGAAACAAGCAAAATCTTTTTCATCGTTCTGGTCCTTTTGTTTTACATTCATTTTCGGGGAAATTCGATCGCCCCGTTTCAGTTATTGTCACCGTTCAGATCCATTGCTGTGACAGCCCAGTCCGGGTATCCGGCAGAAGCTGCGCTGACACCTGCAAAGGTGCTGGCAACAATCATGGAAACAAGCAAAATCTTTTTCATCGTTCTGATCCTTTCTGTTTCTTAATTTCGATTCGAATTGCCGTGGGCGGGGATTATCTCTGACCACCGGCACTGAAGGCATCTGCCGCCCAGCCGGTATAACTGTCGGAGTAAATCGTACCGGCGGAAGCAAGACCCGCACCGGCCAGTGTTCCAACTATAATGGTTGTCGTGATCAGAAGTTTCTTCATTTCAAAGTTCCTTGCTATATTGATTCTTACTCTGCTTTTCTCATCCGTATCGCTTGCGATGAATTGAAGATATGACCGATTTATTTTATTTAACAGGGGGACTCACGCCCATGTGACACCTGTTTATATGGCGGGAGTTATTGTGATATTTTTCGTGATGAAAATAACATTCGAAAGCGTTACCCATCACAAAGTTTTTATAATTCATTTTTATGGATCATTTTTCCCGCACACCCGATCAAACGGGCGTGAAAGAAGCGTCATCTGGCACAAATTATACGCGGCGGCGTAGGTGATGGCGCGTGCAGACAAACGTATCTTGCTGAAAAAGAAACGGTTTGACACAAACGTATGCGTTGATTTCAGGGGCAGTGGGTATTATCCCGGAATGCAAAAAGATTGACTCACATTTTTCTTTCCATCCGGCTGTTTCGCTTCCCGGACAAGCGACAGCGCTGATCCGGGATCCAGCGCAACAAAACCGGAGCGCGTTGAGAAAATGAACAAAAACAATATCCTGTCACTTGCGACTCTGGACCCCGGCGCGGCGCTGTCGCTTGTCCAGGGAACGGAATGGTTTCCGAA
>JALXEI010000129.1 GCA_027069645.1 Hyphomicrobiales bacterium | reverse complement strand
TCAGGCGCTCAGGCTAAGGCGGGTCGAGGCGGAGCGCGCATGTGCCGTCAACCCTTCGGCCTCTCCCAGCGTCACGGCGGCGGGAGCGAGGGCTTGCAGGCTGGTTGCGTTGCATTTGAGCAGGCTGGTGCGTTTCATGAAATCGAGCACGCCGAGCGCCGAGGAGAAGCGGGCCGAGCGGGCGGTTGGCAGGACGTGGTTGGTGCCCGCCACATAATCACCGATGACTTCGGGGGTGTAGCGGCCCAGAAATATGGCTCCGGCATTGGTAATCTCGGCGGCCAGCGCCTCGGGGTCACCGGTGGCGATTTCCAGATGTTCGGCGGCAAGACGATTGCATAAAGGCACGGCATCCTGCAACTCTTCCACCAGTATGACAGCCCCGAACTCGTCCCAGCTTTCGCGGGCAATATCGGCGCGCGACAGGGTGGTGAGCTGTTTTTCCACCGCCTCGACCACACGATCGGCAAAACCTTCGTCATCGGTGATCAAAATGGATTGCGCCGAGCGGTCATGTTCGGCCTGGGCCAGCAGATCAATGGCGATCCAGTCAGGGTTGCTGTCCCTGTCGGAAACAATCAGAACTTCGGAGGGACCGGCGATCATGTCGATGCCCACCGTGCCGTAAACCTGCCGCTTGGCCGCCGCCACATAGGCATTGCCGGGACCGACAATCACCGAAACCGGCGCGATTGTGTCCGTACCATAGGCCAGCGCCGCCACCGCCTGCGCCCCGCCAACGCGGTAAATCTCGTCAACGCCGGCGATTTTCGCCGCTGCCAGCACCGCCGGATTGACCTCGCCGCGCGGCATGGGCACGACCATCGCCAGACGCTCAACCCCTGCGACTCTGGCGGGAATGGCGTTCATCAAAACGGAGCTTGGATAGGCGGCCGTTCCCCCCGGAACATAAAGCCCGGCCGCTTCGACTGGTGTCCAGCGCTGGCCCAGCACAACGCCCTGATCGTCGGTATATGTTTCGCTCAGCGGTTTGTGGCGCTGGTGGTGGTCGCGGATTCGTTTTGCGGCAAATTCCAGCGCCTCGACAATCTTTTTGTCCGTCTCGCCCAGCGCCCGGTCAATTTCCTCTTCCGACAGGCGTATGCCGCGTTCCTCAAGGTCGATATGATCGAATTTTTGCGACAGTTCGACAAGCGCCTCATCGCCCCGCGCCCGCACATCATCAATGATGGCGCGCACCACCTGTTCGACATCTTGCGAAACCTCGCGCTTCATCGACAAAAGCGCCGTAAAGCCCGCCTCGAAATCTTCGCGGCGCGCATCCAGTCTGATCGGCATTTATTCCTGTCCTTCGTGATCGGGCTTCGAGCGGGCCGCCCAGCCCGGGCCAAGGTCTTTCAGTTCGGCCTCTATATATTCCACATCAAGACGGATGGCGCAATCACCGGCAAAGATCAGCTCCACATACCCCCCCGGAGGCTCGCCCGCCTCAAAGCGAATGGCCAGTAATTCCAGCGGCGCACGCTTTTCGCCGGGCCGCAGATTTTTCAGCCGTACCCGCTCCACCCGGTCAAAACGCAGGGCACAACGGCGGCGTTCATATGAGTTTCCATCGGCCTTTGTCCAGTCAAAGCGATTCATCAGCGCCACAAAACGCTGCGCCCCCGGCTCAAAGGCCATATCCTCGATTCGCAAAAGCGCATCCTGCATATGAGCGGAGATGATCTTCAGATCGTCCTCGTCAAGTGCCAGCAATTTCAGCAGTGCCATAGACCTTACCACATCCTCCAGTCAAACCGCCGCTTGCCGCCTGCGGCGGCATGTCCTCGCCGGACAGGCAGCTTTTCATCTGGAATTGGGGACAAGTCCCCAAACCCCAAAACCAAATGGTTTCCAAAGGCTCGCCTTTGGCGCCCGCTGCGCAAGCGGCCCGCGTGGCGAACGCAAGTTGCGCAGCAAATTATTCGCTAAGGCGCTCGATTTTGGCACCACAGGCTGACAGTTTTTCCTCGATCCGTTCAAAACCGCGGTCCAGATGATAGACGCGATTGATGATGGTGTCACCCCTTGCGACCAGTCCGCCAATGACCAGCGAGGCGGAAGCCCGCAAATCGGTGGCCATGACCTGTGCGCCAATCAGCTCATCGACCCCTGTGATTTCGGCCCTGTCGCCAGACAGGGCGATTTTGGCCCCCATGCGCATCAGTTCCGCCACATGCATGAAACGGTTTTCAAAGATTGTTTCACGGACACTGGAGGTCCCTTTGGCGCGCAACATCATGGCCATGAACTGGGCCTGCAAATCTGTCGGAAATCCCGGAAAGGGTTCCGTTTCGACATGTACGGGTTTCAGCTTTGTGCGACCGCGCGACACCTGAATACCGCCCTTTTTGACCTTGATGGTCACCCCGGCCTGTTCCATCAGATCCAGCGCCGCCTGCAATGTTTCGGGGACTGCCCCCTCAAGAAAGACATCACCGCCCGTTGCCGCGACAGCCATTGCATAGGTCCCGGCCTCGATACGGTCCGGCAGCACCGTATGAACAGCCCCCTCAAGCTGATCGACCCCCTCGATTTTCAGCGTATGCGTATCTATTCCCTCGATTTTGGCGCCCATCTTGACAAGGCAACGGGCCACATCGCCGATTTCCGGTTCGCAAGCGGCGTTTTCAATGACCGTTTCGCCTCGCGCCAGTACCGACGCCAGCAGACAGTTATGGGTGGCCCCGACCGAGATCAGCGGGAAACTGATTTTACCGCCCTTCAACCCGCCGCGCGGGGCCCTCGCGATCACATAACCGTCTTCCAGTTCGATTTTTGCCCCGAGCTTTTTCAACCCCTCAAGGTGTAAATCGACAGGCCGGGTCCCGATGGCGCATCCGCCGGGAAGCGATACCCGTGCCTTGTGCTCACGGGCCAGAAGCGGTCCCAGCACCCAGAAACTGGCGCGCATTTTCGACACCATTTCGTAGGGCGCCGTGGTGTCCCAGATGTCGCGCGAGGTCAGCAAAAAGGTCTCGCCCTGCATCTGTTTCTTTCCCGGACGCTTGCCGGAAATGGTGAAATCCGTGCCGTGATTGCGCAATATGCGTCCGAGTTGCAGCACATCGGCCAGATTGGGAACATTTTTCAAAGTCAGCGTATCGCTTGTCAGCAACGACGCAATCATCAACGGCAGGGCGGCATTCTTGGCCCCCGAAATGGCGATGGTGCCTTTCAGCCGTTTTCCACCTGTTATTTTTATTCTGTCCATGCAAACGCCTCCAGCCTGACCACTACCTGCGTCGTGCAGCCTGCACGCCGCACCCCGGTATTATTTGTGCGAAAAAGAATGTGCGCTGTTCTGGGCCGTAAACCCATAAACAGGATCGATAATGGTGCCAAAAGCGCAATAATACGAGGTTAAAATGATCGCCGCGCGTACTTTTGTACGTGCAAGATCATTTTGGCCGCGGATTGCAGCGCTTTTGGCATCCTGCGGACAGGGCATATTTGCTCCCCCGCGGTGTTGCAAGTTCTTGAAAACCGGAAGGTTTCCTGCGAACCTGCGCCTTGCGGGAAAACAAATCTGCTCCTGCCATTTCGACCCTGTTTATGAGTTTACGGCCGAATATGGTAATTTCACCGGAAACCGGAGAGACAGTCCATATTAAAACAAAAAAAACCATATACCCTTACTATGGTAAGCAATCCCTTGAGAAAATGATTTGGTGTTTTTCTCGATTCATGTATAAAGCGCTCTTTCTGGCTGCTACACAGCCATTGAGATCCAAACAACGGTTAAGCTGACGAACATGCCCAAAGTGAAGAAAAAGAGTTTCATTCAAAAGAATGGACTGATCGCAGTCTGGTCCATAGCCGGTTTTATGGCGATGGGCTATATCGGCTTTCTCGCATCGGGAACCGGTACAGACAAAAATGGTGCAATACGGGTGGCCCGAACCCCTGACACAAAAACAGACGCCCTGCCCGCTCCTGTACAAAAGAAAATTGCAGCCCTCAGTGCCCGTGTCGAGGCCCTGACCAACCGGGAAAAATCCACACTCCGAAAACTGTCGGTTATCGAGGAGGCTCTCAGACCAACAGCGGCCCTTCCCGATCAAAAGCCCTCGCCTGATACGGCCTCGCCCGAAGCCATCCAGCCCGTAACATCGACAATCGCCAAAGCAAATGTTTCGGTCCATGTCCTGCCATTGACCGAAAATGACAGGATTATTGGTTTTTCGGATGATAACAGGCAAGGAAGTTTTGGCCTCAATCTGGCATCAGCCCGTTCAATTTCATCGCTGAAACGTCACTGGTCTGAACTGAAAAAGAGCCAGCCAAAACTGTTTCAGGGTCTCGAACCACACTATCTGGACAAAAGCTCACAGGATCTGCCCCTCTATGAACTGGTCGTCGGTTCGTTTGAACGCATAAACGAAGCGCGCAGCTACTGTCGAACGCTATCGGCGCAAAGCATTGAATGTCAGGAAACCAGCCTTCCACAGGGCCGTTTCGATAAAATTCATACTGCGGGCAAATAATACCGGAACGCAAAAAGTCTGACCTTTGTATCCTGGTCAGGTTCGTAAACCATCGCGCTCCCCGGTCGGAGCGTAGCGCAGAACCGGGGTCCAGAGTCGCAAATGATATGCTTTTGTTTTTGTTCGTTTTCTCAACCTGTTCCGTATTCACTACCCCGGCTCCCGGATCAGCGCTGTCAATCGTCCGGGAAGCGAAACATCGAGGCGGAAGCAGAAAAAAAGAGTCAGTTTTTTGCATTTTGGGATAAAATATTTACCGAACAAAAATATAATCGGAGCTCCGCTGTTTTAACGAAGCCCCGGTTTTACAGATCTTTCTGTTACCGGCATAACACCGAAAAAAAACAGAAAATTTCAACATTCCGAAGTGCCGCTCAGGCCTTGCAGGTTTTTATGCCGAGAATGGAATAGAGCGGACACCATCCCACAAGCGCTGTAAACAGCGGCACCACGCCAATCCAGGCAATGTTTCCAATTGGCATCCCTAGCGGAGCCCCGATCATTGCCCCGATCTGAGGTGTCATTGCCAGCAGCACCAGCCCAACAATTATACGGAAAATGCGGTCGAACGAACCTACGTTTGTACTCATGAGAATTCCCCTTCCAAGGATAAATTCCAGCATGACAGGCGACATTGCCAATCATTTACTGTTGTGACCACTATACCCCATAGTGCAGAATGTGTCGGTGACATTGTCACATAGGTGGATGTGGGGAATGGGGAACGAATCAAAAAACACGGAATAGTTTAGACCTTGTCCACGAGTTTTCGAAGGGACGCAATTTCAAGAACCTGTATTTTTCCCCTTTCAAGATGGATGATACCCTGCTCCTCCCAGCGCTTGAGAAGCCGGCTGATCACCTCCCGGGCTGAACCCAGATCAGTGGCAAGAAACTGGTGCGTACAGGAAACAATACCCCTGCCATCATCCAGCTTCAGCAAGCATGCCGCCAGTCGTGATTCCAGCGGACGAAATGCGACGTTCTCAAGTACATCAACGAGATTTAAAAAACGTTCGGAATATTCCTTCAGTATGGATGTCCGGAACTGTTGCGACACCGACATCAGTTCATTGAACAGCGGAAGACCAATCGCATAACCCTCGACATCCTGTTCTGCAATGCCTTCTCCGTTGTAAAGGCTGTGCCCCATAAGACATGAAACGGTCATAACACAGGCCTCGCCCGGTCCGACGCGATATAACACGACTTCCCGGCCTGTTTCGGCAACAATCTGAACGCGGATAACCCCCCTTGCAAGGAAGTAAAACAGTTCGCACCGTTTGCCGGGTTCAAATATTCTGGTCCCCCTCGGTGCACTGATGGAAAACCCTTTGCGCGTCACCAGCGACCGGGTCACATCGTCAAGTCCGGGGATCCGGTCTACACCCTGTGTCAAGATGTCTCCGATCTATCCGTCCGGTTGTCGCAAAACACACCCAACCACATTGATGCCCTCCCCTGTCACGAACCAAACGTATCGCAAGCTGATATTTCTCCCCGCTCAAAACCACGCCGGAACCAGCGTACCCGCTGCTTCGAGGAGCCATGCGTAAAGCTGTCCGGCACAATATATCCGGTCGTTCGCTTTTGAATTTTGTCATCGCCTATGGCATTGGCTGCATTCAGGGCTTCTTCAAGGTCGCCCTGCTCCAGAATTGATCTGGCCCGATCGGCTCTCTTTGCCCAGACGCCGGCAAAACAGTCAGCCTGCAATTCAACGCGCACCTGAGCCGCATTGGCCCGCTTGCTTCTTTGCCCAAAGCGGGCCTTGTAGCGTTGCACCTTGTCGATGATCCCCAGCAAATTCTGAACATGATGCCCCACTTCATGCGCAATCACATAGGCCTGTGCGAAAT
>JALXEI010000128.1 GCA_027069645.1 Hyphomicrobiales bacterium | reverse complement strand
CATCAGCAGGCGCTGGATCAACCCGCCGTTGAGCACCTTGCCGGTACTGTGAATCTCGCCATTCTTTTCCAGCATGTCGCGCACAAGTCCGGCGCGCAACCGTGCTTCCTCGGCATCTGCTTTGGCTAGTATATGCTTCATGACCAGCCGGGACATTTCCGCCCGCCCCGGCTGTGCCTCTCGCGCAGTTGCTGATCCGGCCGTCTGCGGCGCGGTTTCTGTCTGTGCCGGAACACGAGCACGTCGCGGATTTTTGCGTAACTCTTCACGCAAACTCTCCTGTTGGCCCTGAAGCAGGGCAATCTCACGGCGCAAGACCGAAACCTGATTCGCCCGTTTTCTGCGAGCCACTGCCCCTGTTTTTGTTTCAGGTGCCCCGCGACGCTGCCCAAGCCTTTCAATGAAGCGCCCGGCATAGGCATTGGCGAGGCGGGCCGCCTTGTCAGCACTGTTCGAGCGAAGGTTGATATTGATGGTTTGCGGTCCCGCGCCGGGGGTAATCCGCATTTTTTCCATAAAGGCCTGCCGGACGCGGACCTGTACCGGAAGGCCGGTTGTGTCCGTTGCCAACCCCGCCATCAGGGCCAGGCGTTCGGGCAACCCCATTGAGGCGGGCAACCGGTTATATTCAGGATCATCGGCAAGATGCTCCTGTTTGACAAATCCTGCGACCAGCGCATCGGACCTCAGCAACCCGATGCCGCTTGCCACAGGCCCGCCGGATTTTCCGGATGCAAAAGCCCCTGCGCCACCTTGCTGTTCAACATGGATCAGTGTCCTTGCGGCATATTGCGGCTGAACAAGCGATAACAGAGCATAAAGCAACGCGCCGGTGAAAGTGACAAACAGTGCCAGCCTGCCGATTTTCAGTTTCTGTCCGACCGGTCCCCGACGCGGCTGTGCTGTATCGCTGTTGATCCCCATGAATCCGATCCTTGCCAAAAAGCTGAATTTTCCCGCATATTGGCCGTTTTGCGTAACCATTTGCTTAATCTGCATCAGAAAGATACGGACGCTCACGCTTTCTTAACCATGATGATCTAGCAATAGGGATGTGTAGTTTGTTGAATGGATTTCGAGGTTGTCATGTACGGTCGTCTGGTAGTGGTATTCCTTGGCGCAGCTCTTTTGCTGGGCGGATGCAGTTCGCGCAATCACCGACACGCACCGGCCAAAATCGCCCCGTCCGATCTCGCGGCCCGGACAAATTCCAAATATATGCCGCAGCGTCCCGACAATATCGATCCTTCCTACGATCCTTTTTTTGACCGCAGCCGTCATCCCGTACAACCGCGCCGGATGCGCGGCTTCCCTCATGCCGACACAACTATCTGGACTGATCGCTCGCGTGACGGATTCACCTATGCCCGGATCTATGCCAATCGTGACGGCAGCCCCTACCAGCTCGACAGCGGCGATGTTGTGCGTATTGATGTTTTCGAGCAGAGCAATCTGTCACGGCTCTATCGCATTGACGGCGGCGGCAATATCTCCATGCCGCTGATTGGCTCCGTGCACGCGCGTGGCCTGACAACGCAGGCGCTTGAGCAGGAGGTAGCCGGAAAACTGCGTCAGTCCTATATCCGCGACCCCAAGGTCACGGTTGAAATCAGCACCCATCGCCCGTTCTATATCCTTGGCGAAGTCCGCAATGCCGGGCAATATCCCTTTGTCGTCGGCATGACCATCGAAACCGCCGTGGCCATCGCCGGTGGCTACTCGCCGCGCGCCAATGAGAAAAAAGCTCTGGTCATTCGCAAGCTGGGAGGAAAACTGGTCCGCACCTATGTACCCAACAATTACGAAATAAAACCGGGTGATACGCTTAAAATTGTCGAACGCCTGTTCTAAACCACTGTCTGCTGATATAGGGATCTTCTGATACAGGGATCACTGGCCGATCATTCCGGCCCGCTTCACTGTCAGACAGAAAGAAAACAGATGCGGATCATACATATACTGCAACCCCAGGGCCGACGAAGCGAAGCTTCACTGACCCATATCCCTGATCTGGCCCGTGCCGGAACAACAACCGGTCACAGTGTCGGGATGATCTGGTTGCAGGACGGCAACAACCCGGACGCAAGAAGGGCATTCGGCAGAATCGAAAAGTTCTGTTCCGGCGACAGCCTTTACCTGCCATTTGACACACGCAATATCTATACAAATCTGACCAGCACAATCCCGGTCCTGAAAAAAGCGGTCGATTTCGTTCAGGAACAGCTCCGGCAGGATACATCTGAACCGCTCGTTCTTCATGGCCACGGCGAGGCGGGCGTGAATCTCGCCTGCCACGTCCGAAAGAAAACCGATCCCCGGAAACGCCGGACCATATGCGTTTGCAGCCCCGGAGAGGCGTTCCTGAATGCACCGCGACAAAGATTGCTGCCACTAACCGGGTCATCCGGTTCACAATGGTCCCGGGCAGACGGGCTGATTTTCAACAGCAAGTTACTGGCGGATCACTGGCAGCAAAAATTCGGCCCCCTGCCCTGTCCGGCCCGCGTCATTCATGATGGTCTTGCCGAACAGGAATTTGCCCCCCGACAGATTATCGACATGGCCTCCGATTTCCTGTTTGTCGGCAGGCTCGATCGCGAATGCGGCCTTGATACCCTGATCAGGGCCCTTGCCCGCATGAAAAACACACACACGACCGGCGCCCTTGTCGCCGGTACCGGCCCCGCAGAAAAACAGTTTCGAGCCCAGGTGGATCGCTATGGTCTGTCACACCGGGTTTTCTTCAATGCGCCGCTGGATGCCCGACTGGCCTTTTTGAAGGGGGGATGCCTCGTTCTGCCCGCAAGACCGAAAACAATTCCGGTTGTTGCCTTGCGCGCCGCCGCGGTGGGAATGCCGATGATCCTGACTGGCGAAACAGGCCTGCCTGAACTGACCGGAGACATCAAAATGCCGCGCGTTGCCGCCGGTAACACGGAAGCATTACAACAACAACTGACGGCTTATCTGACCAGCCCGCAAGCCTTTCTGGCGCGCGCCACAGCCCTGCGGCAAAGGGTTGCCGAAGAATTTACACTGGCCCGCATGCAGGAACAGACCGAAGCTTTCTATCGGGAACTGCTGAACTGATACGAAATACCCGTCGTCAACCAATATGGACCACGATGATGTGCGCCAGACCGGTGGCCAGAACGAGCAGTATCAAAGGCGAGTGCAATATATACCAGAAGCCGAACAGGCGTTCGTGAATACGATACCAGGCCACGCGACCAAGAGCCGCACAACAGGCATCCAGCCGGTCCTCGGCTGCGCCGATACGATTTTGCAACTCGCGTTCGTTCCAGCCGGAACGGCGGGCCTGGCGGGCCAGACTGCGACGGGCGGCCTGTTTCAGTTCCCTTCGGCAATAACCGGTTCCCTTGCGCATATATAACAGATCGCAAAAGCCCGTGAACAGGCCGCGCAGCGGTTTACGCAGCCGCGTTTCATATTCCTGCATCTGCCGGGCGACCCCTTCCACATCCTGCAAATCGGCCCCGAACAGGCGTTTAAACATGACAGCATCCTTGATGATATCGCGAATCCGGATGCGTTCACCGGCAATTCCGCCATGAAGCTGGCCGTATAGATAGCGCCCCAGAAGCCCGCTCAGGGCCATTGCAATCATCAGCATCACCGCGAGGGTTCCCAAAACAGACTGCGTTTTGAAACCGGCATGGTAAAGAATGAGCAGGGGGCCGATGATCCCGGCAATCAGGTGCAATCGAAACCACAATGTCACCCGCCCGGCGCGCAGCAAACCCGGCCAGTGCCGGCGCAGCGGATAGATCAGCAACAGCAACATCAGGGCGCTGCCGACGATCCCCAGCCCGTAACCGATACCATGCGATGCAACAATATATTGCTGATCCCGATCGAGCCACCCGGCAAGCAGCAGAGCCACAATGATCAGGCCAATCAGCACCTCGCCGGTTTGGCGGAAACGTTTCCTGCTGCGTATTTTGCGTTTTTCCCCCTCCGGAGGAATATCTGGCAACGCTCCCGACCGGTCAACAGGGGGATGCCGGCGCGTCGAGAAGGCCGCCGGAAGCGCCATATCTGTTCTGCCGGGAGGACCCGGTGCAAACGCATTACGATAGTTCATCTGAAAAACACCAGACTATATTTTTCCCCCGACTTCCTCCAGGCGGGAAAGAGCCGTTTCAGATCCCTGCTTTCATGAGTCAGAGGCAAATCGGCAATATTGTGACGCTCGAACGCCCTGTGAATTTGCTGTCTGAAGATTGCATGTCTTGCAAACAATCTTCAGAAACATCTTTTCGAACGCTCCCCCAGGAAATCTGCACTACCCGAACCAGCACCTTGAACGTTTTTTATTCAAATATTTTTGTGATTAAATCCTGGTCTTCGAATGAAATTTGTGCTTGTTTTTTATGCAAGCTATCGCTGAACAATGTATTATTTTCGATGCATATTATCTCATCACAATCATATTTATACCTATATAACAATCACCTGGATACAAATTTAACACATCATTAACCAACTGGCACATCCCTTGCCATGTAAGCGGGCGGTATGAACAACTTCTGTTAGGAGAAAAGAAATGAAAAGCCTCAAAGGGGCGGTTATCGCGACCGCGGCCATTCTGGCAATGACTATCAGCCTGTTTCAGGGCACGACGGCAAGGGCCGCTGACGACAAGGGGCCCATCAAGGTGGGTATTTTGCACTCCCTGTCGGGAACAATGGCCATCTCGGAAACAACCCTGAAAGATGCCATGCTGATGCTCATTGACGAGCAGAACAAAAAAGGCGGTCTGCTGGGCCGCAAACTGGAAGCGGTGGTGGTTGACCCGGCTTCCAACTGGCCCCTGTTCGCCGAAAAGGCCCGCGAACTGATTTCCAAGAAAAAGGTTGATGCGGTCTTTGGCTGCTGGACATCGGTTTCCCGCAAATCGGTCCTGCCGGTGTTCAAGGAACTCAACAGCATTCTGTTTTATCCCGTCCAGTATGAAGGCGAGGAAAGCGAACGCAACGTCTTTTATACCGGTGCGGCCCCGAACCAGCAGGCCATTCCTGCCGTTGACTATCTGATGAGTGAAGACGGTGGTGCGGTCAAACGCTGGGTCCTCGCGGGAACCGACTATGTCTACCCGCGCACCACAAACAAAATCCTCAAGGCCTATCTGCTCGCAAAGGGCGTCAAGGAAGAGGATATCATGATCAACTATACGCCGTTTGGTCATTCCGACTGGCAAACCATCGTTGCCAAAATCAAGAAATTCGGCTCGGCGGGCAAAAAAACTGCCGTTGTATCGACCATTAACGGTGATGCCAACGTCCCCTTCTACAAGGAGCTGGCCAATCAGGGCATCAAGGCGGAAGATATTCCGGTCGTCGCCTTTTCTGTCGGTGAAGAAGAACTGGCCGGGATCGACACCAAACCGCTCGTTGGTCATCTGGCCGCCTGGAACTATTTCCAGTCTGTTGATACACCCGAAAACGCGGCTTTCATCAAGAAATGGAAAGCCTTTACCAAAAACCCCAAACGGGTCACCAATGATCCGATGGAAGCCCACTATATCGGCTTCAACATGTGGGTGAAGGCCGTCGAGAAAGCTGGCACAACCGACCCCGACAAGGTCATCGCCGCCCTGCCTGGCATCAAGGTGCCAAACCTTACAGGTGGCATGTCGGAAATGCTGAAAAACCATCACATCACCAAACCGGTGCTGATCGGTGAAGTGCAGGAAGACGGTCAGTTTGATGTCGTCTGGCAAACCGACAAGCTGGTACCCGGCGATGCCTGGTCCGACTATCTGCCCGGTTCAAAAGATCTGGTTTCCGACTGGGTCGGTCTGAAATGCGGTAACTACAATACCAAAGAAAAGAAATGTCTGGGCGCTGCGGCTGCCAAATAGCCCTTTCGGCAAAGACATACAATAATGGATGGAGCGGTTACAAATCGCTCCATCCTGCCCCTCGGCAATCGTCGACAAATAACAATGAATATCACCGGAACACTCATGCAACGGCTGTTTTTCTTTCACTTTCTGATTCTCGCTCTGGCCTTTTGCACGCCTCTTGTCGGCACGCCCGCTGCAACGGCTGCCGAATTTCCCGACCTCGTGCAACAACTGAAGGAGCGGAGCACATCAAAAAAGATCAAAACGGCCCGCGCTATTGCCCGCTCCGGTCACAAACAGTCTGCCGCCATTCTTGAAGCCTGGCTGCATGGTCGACTGTTCAAAAACAAAAAAAGCGGCAAGATCGTCATCACGCGCAAGGGCGGCGAGGGCCTGTTACTGACCGATCCCTATACCGGCGCCGCGCTTGGGACTTCCCCCAAAAACAGATACAAAAAAATACGCATAAACAACCGTCTGCGTGGTATTGTTCGCACACTGCTGGGA
>JALXEI010000127.1 GCA_027069645.1 Hyphomicrobiales bacterium | reverse complement strand
TCGCCGAAAATGCCGGACTGGACGTCGCTGAAGTGATGGCGGTGATCAGCAAGGGGGCCGCGCAAAGCTGGCAGATGGAAAACCGCTGGCAAACAATGGCAGAGCGCAAATTCGATTTTGGTTTTGCTGTCGACTGGATGCGCAAGGATCTCGGCATATGCCTTGATGAAGCGCGCCGGAATGGCTCGCAACTTCCTGTTGCCGCACTGGTGGATCAGTTCTATGCGGAAATTCAGCAAAAAGGCGGCAGTCGCCTTGATACTTCCAGTCTGCTTACCCGACTGGTGCCAGGCAAAAAAGCCTGACAATCACAGAACCCGGAGCTGATGAATGACCAGCCGCTCGCCTGTTTGCACAAGCTTTATTTTCCGGCAAGCGCGAATTCAAGGGGCAGCCGCGTTGTGTATTTGATCTGCTCCATTGCAAAGCTGGAACTGACATCACTCAGTTCAACACGCGAGATCAGCTTTTTGTAAACGGCATCATAGTGGTCGATATCCGACACAACAAGGCGCAGCAGATAGTCAACCTGTCCGCTCATACGGTAAAACTCGACAATTTCCGGCAAATCCTCAACGGCTGAATGAAACTTCTCCAGCCATTCGCTGGAATGCTCACTGGTCGAAATAAACACAAAAACCGTGACGCCAAGATTGAGCTTGCGGGCATTGAGCAGAGCCACCCTTGCTTCAATCACGCCTGACTCTTCAAGATTTTGAATGCGCCGCCAGCAAGGCGTGGTCGACAGACCCACCTGCCGACCGATTTCGGCAACAGGAATTGTGCAGTCTTCCTGCAACAGATCGAGAATTTTGATATCAACAGCATCAGGCATGTGCATCTCCGGAAATTGGAATTATTTTCCTAATTAAACTCCATTTTATAATATTTTTTTCTTATCATACAATTACAAACGCATATTTTGGTTTTATTTTTCAATTTTGATCCAAAATTGCTTGAAAAACACCTCTGTCCCCTCCATTCTTCAGTCAATAACAGCCTTGGCTATTGGCAAACGGAAACGAGAGACATGACCCGCACCCAAAAAATCAGCAACAAGCCTCCCCTTTTTCGGAAACTCGACGAAGATTTCCTGATCGCCGGATGTCTTGATGAAAACGACATAAAGCGCGCCGCCGACGGAGGCATTGCCACAATCATCAATATTTTGCCCGAGGATGATGAACTGTGCCAACTGAGTGACCGGCAGGCCAGGGCCATTTCCGAAAAATGCGGCCTTGCCTACCATCATATGCCGATCTACGGCCATCAGATCACCAACGAATATTTCGCACGCGCCTTTGGCGATCTTGTCGCCGGGACAAAAGGCCCCAAACTGGTCTACTGCCGCTCCGGCATGCGTTCGGCCTTTTTATGGGGCATGATCCATGCCGCAGATCTGGGCGTTGAGGAAGTTCTGAACCGAACCCTTGATATCGGTTTTGATCTCGCTGTCATCGAGGATGAACTGAACGATATGGCCCGCAAGCCTTCCCCCCTGACAAAACTGCCCCGGGTCGCCTGACCGATTGTCACTCGTTTCTCAGTGGCTATGTCTTCGGCCACCACCGACTGCATGCCTCATCCTCGATGGATGGGGCATGTTTTTTCCATTCCGGCACTCGAAATACCGTCAGCCCTCATCGATATATGAACAGTTGCCCCGCATTTCTCACCATATCGCGAGTGAATCAGGTCAACATATAAATTTTGACTTGCCCCGCACCTCAAGCTGGGGGACAATGATCGTTCTGGTCCACAGGAAGATACCGGCTTTCAAAAGGTATGATGCGATGATTGGCCTTGTCAT
>JALXEI010000126.1 GCA_027069645.1 Hyphomicrobiales bacterium | reverse complement strand
CCATTCTCGACCCTGTTCATGAGTTTACGGCCTGGAATTTATTGATCTGGGTCATATATCAGGTTCGCTTGCCGCAATATGCTGATCCCGCCTGAATAATTCAAATACAGGAGGGTGAAATGGGCGATTTGCTGATGATGGTTCTTACGGTAGTGGGACCGCTTTCATTTTTGGGTTTCATGATTTTCATTGCCGTGGCGAAAAGTTAGCCTGGAATTTTCTGCCACGCTGCCTGAATCATGTTGTTAAAAAGCCGCCTGCTTGTTGCAGACGGCTTTTTTTGCGCAATCCGGGTTATGATCAGTCTGTCAATTATTCACAAATCCGGTTTTGTGTTTGCACCATTTTGATATAATATGCCCATTGAACATGGGTTATGTGAAGAACCGGAAGGTGCTACCCCGTTCAGGATACCGTGAAAATTATCACGGTATTCGGAGTGATTTTCATGGGAAGGGAAAAAATGGAATATTTGCAATTTGCGGTCTCCCTGCTGGGACCGGTGTCACTGGCTTGTTTCGCGCTGTTTGTTTTTATTACCAACAAGCGTGGCAAGAGTTCAGATTAGAATTCAGCCTCTGTGGTTGTCGATGGCTCCGGTTATGCCGGAGCCATTTTTTTATTTGCAGTTGATCATATGGGGATATTGGCGAACAATTGTTCACAATCCTGCCCATGCCGGTTATTCCGGCGGACCGGTTTTACCGATTATGCTAACCTGAAACATCGAATCGTTGTGAAAATGAAGGACCAGATGTCACAAACCGCAGGACAATCCCTCTCGCAAATGGCAACAAAGGCCATCAACCGCCCGGTCCCGGACTATCTGGACGGCCTGAATGGTGAGCAACGTGAGGCCGTTGAAACGCTCGAAGGGCCGGTGCTTGTGCTGGCCGGGGCAGGGACCGGCAAAACGCGTGTGCTGACCACACGCATTGCTCATATTCTCAATGAGGGCGTGGCGAGTTCGTGGAATATTCTGGCCGTCACCTTTACCAACAAGGCGGCCTTTGAAATGAAGGAGCGCATTGGTCAACTGGTTGGCTGCACGGTGGAGGGGATGCCGTGGCTCGGGACATTTCACGCGATTTGCGTCAAAATATTGCGCCGTCATGCCGAGCTGGTGGATCTTAAATCCGGCTTTACCATCCTCGATACGGACGACCAGATCCGGCTTTTGAAGCAGATTATCAAGGCGGAGAATATCGACGAAAAACGCTGGCCTGCCCGCCATCTCGCTTCACTGCTGGACCGTTGGAAAAACAGGGGGCTGGTGCCCTCAAAAGTCCCTGCCGGTGAGGCTTATACCTTTGCCAATGGCAAGGGGGCGGAGCTTTATGAAGCTTATCAAAAACGCCTCAAGGAACTGAACGCCGTTGATTTTGGCGACATATTGCTGGAATGTTTGCGCCTGTTTCAGGAACACAACGACGTCCTGAAGGAATATCAGAACCGCTTTCGCTATATGCTGGTGGACGAATATCAGGATACCAATGTGGCGCAATATCTCTGGCTGCGTCTGCTCGCACAAGGGACACACAATGTCTGCTGTGTGGGCGATGACGACCAGTCCATCTATGGCTGGCGCGGCGCAGAGGTTGACAATATTTTGCGCTTTGAAAAGGATTTTCCCGGTGCCAAGGTGATCCGTCTGGAGCAGAATTACCGTTCCACCGGCCATATTCTGGCCGCCGCTTCGGCGCTTATTGCCCACAACAGCGAACGGCTTGGCAAAACCCTGCATACCAATATAGGCGACGGCGACAAGGTTCTGCTACGTGGCTGTTGGGACCATGAAGAAGAAGCGCGCAATATATCAGACCAGATTGAACAGTTGCAGCGCGAACAGCACAGCTTCGAAGATATGGCGGTGCTGGTACGGGCCAGTTCACAGATGCGGGCGATTGAGGATCGTTTTGTCACCATCGGTCTGCCTTATCGTGTGATTGGCGGGCCGCGCTTTTACGAACGTATGGAGATCAAGGACGCGATTGCCTATTTCGAGGTGGTGTTCAACAACGCCAATGATCTGAAATTCGAGCGCATCATCAACACGCCCAAACGCGGTCTTGGCGAAGCCTCGCTGCGGCCTGTTTATGAATATGCGCGGGCCAAATCCATCTCGCTGGTCGATAGCGCCCGCACCCTGATCAATACAGAAGAACTGCGCCCGGCGGCCCGCAATTCGATTACAAAACTGATGGACCAGTTCGATCACTGGCAGCAAATGGCCAAAATGATGAGCCACACCGAACTGGCGCAGATCATCCTTGACGAAAGCGGCTACACGGCCATGTGGCAGAAGGACAAGAGCCCGCAAGCGCCGGGGCGGCTCGACAATCTCAAGGAGCTGATCCGCTTCATGGACGAGTTTGACACAATGGCTGCCTTTCTGGAGCATGTTTCGCTGGTCATGGATACGGATAGCGGCAATGACGGCGAGCGCGTTTCCCTGATGACCCTGCATTCGGCCAAGGGGCTGGAATTTGACACAGTATTTCTGCCAGGCTGGGAAGAAGGCCTGTTCCCGCATCAGCGTTCGCTTGACGAAAGCGGTCAGACCGGTCTGGAAGAAGAACGCCGCCTCGCCTATGTCGGCATTACGCGGGCGAAAAAACGCGCCACCATCAGTTTTGCGCAAAATCGCCTGACCCACGGCCAGTGGCAAACCTCAATGCCTTCGCGCTTTATCGATGAGCTGCCCGCCGATCATGTCGATGTCATGGAAAGCCTATCCTTTGGAAGCCCGTCCCATAGTCTCAAGCCTCAACGAATGAGTTCCCGCGAAACCGTTGCCGAAGACATCTATTCCGAACCACGCTGGAACCGGCACAAGGCACAGCGAAAAATCACCACCATTGAAGGCAAGGCCCGGCGCATCAAAAAGGTCCATAAATCGGCCTATGAAACGGGGGAGCGGGTTTTTCACCAGAAATTTGGCTATGGGCATATCACCACCATAGAGGGCGACAAGCTGACCATCGACTTTGAAAAGGCAGGTGAAAAGCGCGTGGTCGAGAGCTTTGTCGAAAAGCCGCAGAGCACCTGACGGCGCTTGTGCTCGCCGCACGGGCGTCTTGACAGACGGTCCTGGAGACTTGTCCCCAAACCCCGATATGGGTTATGGGGTGCAGGGGCTCACCCCTGCTGCCTGCTGCACAAGCAGCCCGTGCGGCGAGCACAGGTGCCGACAGGCGCTTTCCAGCCTTGACCCCTGGCTGTGACCTCTCTAGTTTGCGCGAAAAACATCCAGCAAAGATGCGAAAGCCTATGAGCAAAAGCCACAAGCCGGGGCAACTGAACCCGCAAAACAGTTTTCAGGATTTGATCCTTACCCTGCAACAGTTCTGGGCGGCTTATGGCTGCGTGATTTTGCAGCCCTATGACATGGAGGTGGGGGCCGGGACGTTTCACCCGGCGACCACCCTGCGCTCGCTTGGGCCAAGGCCGTGGAATGCCGCCTATGTGCAGCCCTGTCGCCGTCCGACCGACGGTCGCTATGGCGAGAACCCGAACCGCTTGCAGCATTATTACCAGTTTCAGGCCATTTTGAAGCCTTCGCCGCCGGACATTCAGCAGCTCTATCTTGATAGTTTGGCGGCCATTGGCATTGACGCGAAAAATCATGATATCCGCTTTGTCGAGGACGACTGGGAAAGCCCGACGCTGGGCGCCTGGGGGCTGGGCTGGGAAGTGTGGTGCGATGGCATGGAAGTCTCGCAGTTCACCTATTTCCAGCAGGTCGGCGGCTTTGACTGTGCGCCGGTTTCGGGCGAACTGACCTACGGGCTGGAGCGCCTGGCCTGCTATATTCAGGGCGTCGATAATATTATGGAGTTGAATTTCAATGGCGGTGAGGGCGAGCGAAAAGTCACCTATGGGGATATATTCCTGCAAAACGAACAGGAATTTTCCCGCTATAATTTCGAGATCGCCGATACGGACCGCCTGTTGCAGCATTTCAGGGACGCCGAAGCCGAGTGCCAACTGATCCTTGAGCGCGGCAAAAAGGCGGATCATCACGAATCTGTTCTTCCGGCCTATGATCAGTGCATCAAGGCCTCGCATGTGTTCAATCTGCTTGATGCGCGGGGCGTCATTTCGGTGACCGAGCGGCAAAGCTATATTCTGCGCGTGCGTGATTTGACGAAAGCCGTCTGCACTGCCTGGCTTGAAACGGCAGGAGGGCGGGCCAATGTTTAGTTCCAGTGATCTGTTCCCGCTTACCGGTCTTTCTTCTGGCGTCATCCCCGCGCAGGCGGGGATCCATAACCACAGGACCACCAATTTGATAGCCACGTTATTTGTTCGTGCTGAAGTGGCATCGCAATCTTCTTTGATACCGACGGGGCACGGCGTATGGATCCCCGCCTGCGCGGGGATGACAGGAATTGAGCATACCTTTCCTGCCATAACAGGAGGCTGCGCCGATGTCTGAATTTTTGCTGGAACTGTTTAGCGAGGAAATCCCCGCCGGTTTGCAGGGCTGGGCTGTCAAAGAGCTGGAAAAGCTCATTTGCAAGAGCCTGAAAGAAGCGGGCCTGAAGCATGGTGAGGTGCTGACTGATTATTACGGCCCGCGTCGTCTGGCGCTGGTCATCAGGGATGTGGCGGACAAGAGCCCGGATATCTCCGAAGAGCGCAAGGGGCCACGGGTGGGCGCACCGGAAAAGGCGCTGGCCGGATTTTTGCGCAGTGCGGGGCTGGAGAGCATTGATCAGTGTGAAATCCAGTCCAATAAAAAGGGCGAGTTCTATGTCGCCAAAATCGAAAAGCCGGGGCGGGCGGCAGCGGACATATTGGGTGAAGCGGTGCGTGAGGCGGTGCTGCATTTTACATGGCCCAAATCCATGCGCTGGGGCGCGGGCCGATTGCGCTGGGTGAGGCCGCTGCATTCCATCCTGTGCCTTCTTGATGGCAAGGTGGTACCGCTGGAGGTGGAGGGGATCAAAAGCGGCAAGCAGACCTTTGGTCACCGCTTCATGGCTCCCGATGCGCTCACCATCAAAGACTTTGCCGATTACGAAAAGAAGCTCGCCACAGCTTTTGTCCTGACCCATGCCAAAGCGCGGCAAAAAGCCATTCTGGAGCAGGCGCAAAAGCTGGCCGCAAAGGAAGGGCTGGAACTGGTCGAGGACGAAGCGCTTTTGGCCGAAGCAGCGGGGCTGGTGGAATGGCCGGTGGTGCTGATGGGCAAGTTTGACAAGAGCTTTCTGGAGGTGCCGCCCGAAGTGCTCACCACCTCGATGAAAAAGCACCAAAAGTGTTTTTCGCTCAAAGACCCCAAAACCGGCAAGCTGGCCAATCGCTTTCTGGCGGTGGCCAATCTGGTGGCAGAGGATAAAGGCAAGGCGATCATCAACGGCAATGAACGGGTGATCCGGGCAAGGCTGTCTGACGCGGCCTTCTTCTGGGAACAGGATTTGAAAGTGCCGCTGGAGGAAATGGCGGGCAAGCTCGACAATATCATTTTCCACGCAAAGCTTGGTTCGCAAGGGGAGCGGGTGGAGCGGGTTGCCGCTCTGGCCAAAGAACTGGCCCCGATTGTCGGCGCGGCCCCGGAAGAAGCCGAACGTGCCGCAAAACTGTGCAAGGCTGACCTTGTTTCCGAAATGGTCGGTGAATTTGCCAACCTGCAAGGGCTGATGGGGCGTTATTATGCGCAAAAGCAGGGCGAGAGCGAAACGGTTGCAGCAGCCTGTGAAGAGCATTACAGGCCGCAGGGGCCATCAGATGCCATACCGACAGAGCCGGTTTCCATTGCCGTGGCGCTGGCCGACAAGCTGGATATTCTCACTTCATTTTGGCATATCGAAGAGAAACCGACAGGTTCCAAGGATCCTTTTGCATTGCGAAGAGCTGCGTTGGGTGTAGTTCGAGCTGTTCTTGAAAATGGTGTTGGTTTGCCTCTCTCCAAATTGATTGAAACAGCGCAAGTCAACATTATCGAACAGCATGATAGCTTTATAACTTGGACACCGGCTGACCCCGATCAGGCAAAAGAAGATCTCCTCGCCTTCTTCGCCGACCGCCTGAAAGTCTATCTCAAGGACAAGGGGGCGCGGCATGATCTTATCGACGCGGTGTTCTCGCTTGACGGGCAGGATGATCTTTTGATGATTGTGCGTCGCGTTGAGGCGCTAGGCGTATTCCTTGAAACGGACGACGGGGCCAATCTGCTGGCCGGGATCAGGCGGGCGGTGAATATATTGCGCATTGAGGAGAAGAAGGACAAGCGGTCGTTTGTGGATGTGCAGCCTGAAGAAAAACGCCTTCAGCAAAAAGAAGAAAAACAGTTGTTTGCGGCGATTGCAAAAATGGACAAGGCCACAGGCAAGGCACTCGCAAAAGAGGATTTTGCCGCCGCCATGAAAGCCCTTGCCGCCCTTCGCCGGCCGGTCGATGATTTCTTTGACAAGGTGACGGTCAATGACAAGGACGAAAAGCTACGCACCAACCGCCTTGCCCTGCTGGCACAAATCCGCAGCGCCACCACAAAAATAGCCGATTTCTCGAAAATAGAGGGGTAGGGGGGCTCGTTCCCAAGCTCAGCTTGGGAGAATGTGTGAAAGGACGCTCTGCGTCCCGTATGAGAGGCAAAAGAAACACGCTTTCAGGACGCAGAGCGTTCCGACACGAGATCCCAGGCAGAGTTTGGGAACCAGCAAGGAAAGGTTGGTTGCTGCACCATGACGTGGTTTGATTTTATTTTTGAACCCCCTCTCCCTGGCCATCTCCCCCGTGCTGAGAGGGAACCAGGCTGCGCATTGTTGAGAATGGACCAGGTGCCATGACCAGCAGAAAATGGATTTATCGCTTTGGCGCGGGTGCCAGTGAAGGTCATTCCGACATGAAGGACCTGCTCGGCAACAAGGGGGCCAATCTGGCCGAAATGGCGGCAATTGGTCTGCCGGTTCCTCCCGGTTTTACCATCACCACCGATGCCTGTCGCAACTATCTTGAAAATAGTGAAAGATTGCATCCTGATATAAGGCGGCAGATTGATGAAGGCATGCGCTGGCTGGAAAAACAGTCAGGCCGTCATTTCGGTGATCCGGCCCGGCCCCTTCTGGTTTCGGTCCGTTCCGGTGCAGCGCAATCCATGCCCGGCATGATGGACACGGTTCTCAATCTCGGTCTCAATGACGAAAATGTCGCCGCAATGCTTAAAAGCACGAAAAGCAGGCGCTTTATTCTCGACTGCTATCGCCGACTGATCGAAATGTACAGCACGGTCGTGCTGGATGTCGAAGACTATGTTTTCGATGATATTGTTGGGGATTATCGCATCGCTCAGGGCCTGAAAAAAGATATTGATATTGATGAAAACGGCTGGAAGGCCATCATTGAACAATACAAACAGGCTGTTGTCAGCGGGACAGGAAAATCCTGGCCGCAAAATGTCGAGGAGCAGTTTTTTAACACCATCGGGGCTGTTTTTCGTTCCTGGTATTCGCCGCGCGCCATTGATTACCGCAATATTCAGGGCCTGGATGATGTGGGGGGGACGGCTGTGACCATTCAGTTGATGGTCTATGGCAATCGCTCAAAAAACAGTGCTTCGGGCGTTGCCTATACGCGCGACCCTTCCACCGGCGAGCCAGGGCTTTCGGGCGAATATCTGCCGATGGTGCAGGGGGAAGATATTGTTGACGGCTTCCATTCGCCCCGTGCCCTGACTGAAAAAGCGCGCCATCAGCGCGGTGATCGTGTCCATTCCCTTGAAAAGCGCATGCCCGACGCCTTCAGGGAACTGGTTGAGGGGGGCGAAAAACTGGAACAGCGTTTTCGCGATGCCCAGGAAATCGAATTCACCATCGAAAAGGGCAAACTCTGGTTTTTACAGACCAGAGCCGCCAAGCGCACCATTGAGGTTGCTGTGCGGATCGCTCTGGATTTGATGGACGAAGGACTGGTGACAGAGCGGGAAGCGCTTGCCCGTGTACCGCGAGAAGGGTTCGACAATCTGACTCGACCGGTGATTGACCCTGGCGCAAAACTGGATGTCATAACCAGAGGTCTGCCTGCCTCACCGGGCGCAGATAGCGGGAAACTGGTCTTTTCGCCTGATGAAGCGGTGGAACGGTCCAAAGGAGGAGAGGCCGTTGTGCTTGTACGCAACGAGACAAGTCCGGAGGATGTCAGGGCCATGCATGCGGCAAAAGCCATTTTGACAAGGCGTGGCGGAATGAGTTCTCATGCGGCAGATATCGCCCGCGCTATTGGCCGCCCATGTGTGGTGGATGCCCGTTTTATCGAGATTGATGCAGACCAGGGCAGCATGAAAGTGGGACGCCGGATATTCCAAAAGGGTGACGAGATCACCATTGACGGTTCAAGGGGGCTGGTTCTTGCCGGTATTGTGCCGGTGCACACCCCCGAACTTGATCATTATGGTGCCAGATTTAAATCCTTGCTTCAATCATCAAATGCGACTGATTGAGGCCTGGCCGGGACTTGAACAGCACGGCTTTATTTTCGGGCCGGTACCCGGTTCAGGAGCTTTCGGTTTGTATGATTGCGGGTATGCCAGTTCCGGAGGTACGAAGTCTGTCTCTTGACAAAGTTTTTTGTCCTTGCTGATGCATTGCGGCAAAAGTGATCAAAAAAGCAATGAAAAGATTGAGTAATCGCAATGTCAAAGTGGCATGGGCCCCCGACATGTCACCGAGTAGAACAATGGCAAAACCGATACTCAACACATTGTAGGGGTAGGGAGATCGGGAACCGTTCCATATGGCGGAAATCCAGAACAGAATAAAGATGATGAGTGTTGCGAGTCCTGCTTCGCCGAGGATCATCAAAAATGTGTTATGGATTCCCTGCCATGCGCCCGTAACATTGTCACGAACACCCCCCTGTAGCATGTGAAAGGTTCCGTGTCCGCTGCCCCAGGGGAAAATTAATGATATTTTTCGCAATCCCAGGCGCCAGAGCTCGCTTCGATGAGTTGTGCTGCTTTCGTCAATATGACCATTGAGTATGTTCATAAACTGTTGCAATCTCAGTTTCTGAAAATGGCTCAGTATCGACGGGTCATAGCTGGTCACATACCAGAAGGCAAACGCGACAAGAACGATTACGACCATCCCGAGAAACAGATAGGAGAAGGAGCGTTTGTGGATCAGGTAAAGAGCGGACAGGGGCAGCAGGAGCAATAGTCCTGTTTTAGAGAATGTCAGAAAAATTGCCAGTAATATAATTAAAAACTGGATGACGATAATAGCCGTTTTTTTTGAGGGAAAGTTGACGGTCAGGATCAGGCAATAGAGAGCGGCCATTGCCGCATTTCCAGGGTGCAGAAAAATACCGGTTTTGCGGTCAGAGCTGGGAATTCCAAGAAAATCGTTTAGGCTGTCGGAGAAGATGACGGAAACACAGGAGACAAGCAATACAATCTTAATAAATTGCAGAGCAGATCGCAATTGTTCCTCGGTACGTCCCATGAACCAGAAATAGCAGGCCGATACAAACAGAATGGTCGCTGCATATCTGATGATCATCTTCATATTGATCTGGCCGTAATGTATGTTTCCTATGGCTCCCGAGACAATCAGCACAAGCATGAAGAAGACAAACAGCCCGTATATACGTGTTAAATATGAAAATCTCGCATATTTTACAGTTGCATAGAGAGAAATGACCAGGGTTAAAACGGAAAGCAAACCTTCCTTGCCAGTCAGTACAAAGGCAAGACCGTTAAGGTTAAGGCCGGCTATGAGGATAAGAAGGTGTATGGGGGATATAGCGGATATCCTGCTCTCTGGTTGTGTTGCAATCATTTTACTTTTGCCTCTCTCCGGGAGATGCCGGTGAACCAATGCAGGATTTTAACAGAATTTGGAACGATATATCAAAGCCCTGGGCTAGATGTTTCCTGTTTTTGAGGAGATTGCCGATTTTTTGGTGAAGATCCTTGCTTCCCGTCCGGCGTTGACAGGAACGTAACAGGGCATAATCCTCCAGACCTCGCTGGAAAGCCGTTAACCGACGGCTGCTCAAAATACATTTGTTGTGGTCGGCATATATCAGTCCGAAGTCGCGTTCAGCCGAGCCGAAGTCGGACCACCCGGTTTCTGGATGACTGCTTCCACTGGAATCCCAAAGGGACCAGACACCGACGCCTTTCATTGATTTGGAAAATGCCTCCAGGGCGAGACGGCGATAGCCGTTTGTGAGTTCGACCGATTTGGCCACGGGCCAGGTTGCATATATTTGCAATTCCTGTTCGGTCCTGCGTCGCGCAGGAACATCATTGCGAATGTCGGTATGAACCTGTGCAATATCGAGTCTTGCCGAATGCAAAACATTGGCCTTTCCAACAGTGCTGTATATTTTGATGCGAGGCGCAATTTTTTTGAGTACTTTCGCAACCCTGTTCAGTTGTTTTACAGATTGAATTGTCGGTTCATCCATAGGATAAATGACGATTTCCCCTTTGTATCCCGAATGCTTGATGATTTTCCGTAGTCGGTTCCACCAGTTACGAACAGCTTTTTCAAGTTGTCGATTGTTCACTCTGGCCAGCCATCCGCTGTGTTTGAGCTGTAACCAGAAGAGAATGCGTCGGGTTGATGAAAAAGCCTTCAGATAGCGTTTGAGGTCCACAACACTTTTCCTGCTGATGGAAAAATTTTTGTCCGACAGGGGAATTACAGCAGTATCTATCCAGAAGCGTTGAAAAAAGTCGGGTTGGCAGCGGGGAATGCGTGCGGCAGCCCCGGTAAGATAGGCCCACAGATTGGCGTGAGGTCTGTCTCCAGGGGCTATCCGAACGGCTTTACCTGCTATTGTTATCGAATGTTTTTTGCCGTTGAGTTTAAAACCGATTCCGTTTTCGATTTTTCCAGTCCTTTTTATCCTGGCTCTGGTCACAAGCAGCAAATAGCTGTGCGCTGGAATGATCGAATTTGTGATCGGAATCATGACATCGGCATACCACTTGTATTTTAAAGACAAAACATATCCGGCCGCAAGAAAAGCGGTTTTTCCGGTCCCCGAATTCCGGCTGGTGAAATGCGAAAGCCTGCAAGGGTGGTCTGTATTGTTTGTGATCCGGATTGCTCCTGTAAGCCAGCCACCAACGGCATGGATTGAAGGATTGTTTTCCGGTTGTGCCTCAATGATCGCCGTTGGTGTGCTTTCGGTCCATGCGTTGACAGTCTGTGCATGACAGCCCGGCGGTATGTTTTTGATTGATTTTGTTGTCAGTGGCCAGGCAAGTCGGTGTGTTTTTTTCGTCCCGACAGGGGGGATGCCAGCTCGCTTTTCAGCGATTAAACGTCTTTTTTTCGCGGCTTTTTGAAGAATATTCCGGCCTGAAACCGTGCCGCTGATTCTGCGTTTCGCGGGTGATGATATAATCCGAATCTCGTCAAGAAACAGATAGGTTCCCTCGCGAAAGAAAATGATTATGACTTCTTTTGTGCGCAGCGGCTTGAATTGGAGTCTGAGCGTGTGGTTCCGGTTTTTATTGTTCCAATGTTTCAACCAGGCTGTTTGTCCGGCGTCGCCAATGAATGAAAATCGACCATTGCGGCCTGAAGCATATACAAGAACCGATGAGGGCAGGGAAATTCCCGACCTGCGATTGCTGACAGTACCGATCTGAATTTCGGAAATGCCGGTTTCTCTTTTGAATTTTTGACGATACACGACCGGCTGACGGTTCCAGGACCAGCCAATGGCCCTGTTTCCGGTCCAGATCCGCCCCCAGCCCCGCTTTCCGTCATTAAGAACTCTGGCCGGGTTTCCGGTTGCTCTCCTGTAGTTTGGCTGCGGGGTCAGATGGTAGGGGGTAAGGGGGGCTATGTTAATGTGATCTGCGACCCTGGCGGTGCTCGTCGTGCCATTGGACAGCAATATCCCGATCATGACAATCAGAATCGGAAATCGGGACAAAAGCAGAGGGCCGTCTAATTTCGGCAGGTGCTGGCTGTATCTGGTCAGAAACAAACAGACTGCCTTGCGGGCCCTTGTGGAAATAGCCGGGAAGAGAAAGTGAGGGAGCATTTTGTATTCGCAGACTTCGATATTTACAGGCCCGTATATCTGCCAGGCCGCAAACTCATAAACGGTTTTGAACAGCGTTGATCCGTTTATGAGTTTACGGTCTGATGCAAGGAGGCTTTTTCGTACACCTTCCTTGTAAGCATGGCAATTGTTGCCGGATTGTATGCTTTCCGGGCGTTTTCTATAAGCGCCGATCTGTCAGGGGGGGTTTTTAACAGAGAAGCTGTTTTTTTTGCATTTTCAGTATCGCTTGAGGCGTCCAGAAACACCCCGTTGAGGCCTTCCTCGATCATATATTTCATGCCAAATTTTCGAGGTGATATGACAGGCAAACCACGACAATGGGCTTCGGCAACGACCATCGGGGCGGTTTCCTGCAAGGATGTTATAAGCAGGGCGTCGGCCATGTCCATTTGATCGGAAATGGCTTGCGGTGTCAGTATACCGTGAAAAACAACCTTCTCTTCCAGTCCCAGTCGGGAAACAAGGTCCTTGCAGATTTGAAAATAGGCCGGATCAACAGCATCCCCGATGATATGAAGTTTGACATCGAGCCCGGTTTTTATCAGTTCATCAAGCAACCGGATGGAATGGATCATATTCTTGTTGCGGTTGATATGGCCGACCTGAAGCAGGTTGTATTGTTCGGACTTGTTCCCGGTTGATCTTTTTCTGATTTTTCGAAAAAAAACATCATCAACCGGATTGTCAATAAAGTGATGGCTCTTGTTTTTCAGGAATGGAAATACATCAAAGATATATGGTGTGATGGCAATGATTTCATCAACATATTTTCGAGTTACTTTTTCGATTATATTGAAGAGGTTATATCTGATAAAAGACGTCATATTCCGCAGGTTGAAACCGACATTATCTCCCTGCCGGCTACCTGGTATGCCATGCATCGTAAAAACCATCGGTGTTTTTTTTATCGAATTTGGCCACAGAAAAATGTAACCGTGCGCCGCTTGCAGGTGGATGATATCCGGCTTCAGGCGTTTCACCAGTTTTAACAGCTTGAATGATGTTACAGTCCAGTAGCCGATAACACCGGGCAAGGGGGGCTGCCTGATATAGATAATATCGCCATATTCATCTGTGACCGAGCGCGAGATTTTGCTGCCCGGTACCAGCATGGTCAGTCTCACGCCGTTTTTTGACAAATGCTGCCGCAGGACCTGTACGGCACGTTTGACGCCCCCGTTCCCTTTTTCTCCCGGCAGGGGGTGATCACCAATCATAACGATATGCATTCTACTTAACTCAATACTGTTTCCGGTACGTACTGCCCTGCATGAACTTTCCTGTTTTGCAACGGTCGGGGGAAATTGCGAAAGAATAGTATATACATATATTTATGGAAATAGAAAGGACATTAATTCAGTGCACGCCATTGCGGGGTGCGGCATAGTGATCCATCAGTTTGCGCATTGTGACACGGATATTTTTACCCTTGTTTGCAACGGCAATGGCGAGGCAGCCTGTATATGCCTTTCCGGGAGTGAAGTCGATCAGTGTCCATTGCCTGGCAGAGGCCGTTTTTCCATCAAGACTGCGCAGCATCGCCGGTTCATCGGGGACCACAGAAACCTCAAAGCTGTCAAGCGGGCGCATCAACCCTTCGCCTGTTGCTTTCAGAAAGGCTTCCTTGCGGGTCCAGCAGCGGTAGAATGCAATTTCACGCTGTTTACCTTCAAGATTTGATAGCGCGGTCTGTTCGGCAGGCGAAAAATACTGTTCAAGTTGTTCGGTGTCGAGACGCTCTCTTTTTTCGATATCGACGCCGATCCTGACATTCTTGCAAATGCCGAGACAGGCAAGGTTCCCTGAATGACTCAGGTTGAAATGGGGAGCCGGCTGGATATCACAAAGAGAAGGTTTGCCATTTTCCGAATACTCAAAGCGCACGTCTTCGGGTGAAATGCCGATATTCCTGCCGAGAATTTCACGCATACGACCGCGTGCCATGACAAATTTGTTGCGCCTTCGGAGGCTGACAAACTGCATTGCACGGGCCGTTTCGTCCGGTGTCAGGAAGCCGGACAGCCTGTCAATCTCGCGCCCGGATGCTTCAAGCATCCACAACCACAACTCCACCTGGATATGATTGGGGGAAGGGGCGTTTGGTCTTTCCGATGAATTTGCGGTTTGCTCTGTCATTTTTCAAGCTTGCTGGCGAAAGCCGAGGATTCTTTTTGCGATATTTTGAATGTTAAACCAGGCAGACAGGAAGGACAGCACCCTTTTGTTCGCGTCAATAATAATACCCTGCGAGGTGACCCCCATTGTATGGATACCGTCATTTCGTTGCCAGGACGGGTGGGGGCGAAATTCCGTCACCAGCTTTTCTTCATATTCTGTCGGTGTAAGTTTAAGGATTTCCATCAAACTGATGGCTTCGCCATAACGACTGGTTGAATTTTGACCCGGGCGATAGAGATGGCCATTATCGGAAATAATCGGACCCGCCGGTCGGGCAGAGGAAATATCGCAGCTTACCGGATTGAGCGGGTGAGGGGTCCAGGGGCCCGTCGGGCTGTCTGCATACCAGATGCGCAGGTTAAAACGGCTGTCAGAGGAAGAGGTATCTCCGAAAAGCCACCATCTCTCTTCATGGAAAAAGAGTGTTGGATCAACAATATGGAAGTTTTCAATAAATTCCTTTTTTTCCCTGACCTGCATTGTTTCCTGATCCAGTTCATATATGTAAACATGACCGGATTTGTTGGCTTCGGGAATCGAATAGACCTTTTCGCCCTTCTGAAACAAAAACGGGTAGGAGAGGTGGTGATCTTCAACAATCCGTTTTTCAGGTTTCGGTGACCAGCCATTTTGTCGATTAAATTGCAATGAGGATATTATCCCCTTGCCGAGGGTATATTGGTAATCCTCAAACAGAACATTGATATGATTTCCCGCATCGAGAGCAAAAGGATCGGCAAAAAATCTGTTTTTGCCTGGCAGGGGTGCCCAGTGAACCGTTTCGGGCATGCCGTCGCGCATTAATGTATCAAAATCAAGATCAGCCACACCAATATTCCACTGCGTATATATTGTAAGCCGGTCCAGGATCAATCGTGCAAAACCGGTCAGCTTTTGCACCAGATAACCTGCTATATCAAAATTTCCCGGTAAGGGAGTTGGTATGGGGTTTTGCAACGGTACAGATGCGCTTTGACCGGAAAACCGGTTATAGCGAATTTGGTTGGCCATTGCAGCAGGCCATTCATGAATATTTCGGCAGATTTGAGCTATATTTCCCTGAAAACTGTCACTTGTCGGAAAGATCCCCTGACGAAGAATACAGGTATCTTCAGGCGTGTCGGAAGCTTTGTGAAGATGTGCAATCGTCATCTTTTGATGTTTGCGGACAGGCCAGAAAAATGCCGTCATGGACGGATCAAACAGATGGCCGTCAAGATCATATTCCCAAACACCGTATCGTGCCGTATTGAGAAGATTTCCTGTGGGCTTGCAATCCGTGAAATTGAGGATGAAATCGAGTTCTGATTCCCCGATCCTGTCCAAGGTATCATCATCAAGGCGAATCCTTCGACCATCAACAGATTGAAGTTCAACACTCAGTCGTCGTGCATCCGGGAATCTATCGCTCAGGTCACATGGGCAAGTCTCGGGGGAAGAAGCGTATTTCAAAAGCCTGCTGAACAACCATGAGCGGGATGTGGCGCTCGTTTCTGCGCCTTTGGCACCGGAACGGTTGTTCCTGTCGGGTACCGAGACCTCAACAATTGTGACGATTGATCCGGCATGCCTGTTTTCCAGACACTCAAGACTTCGGACCTGCCATGCCTGGAGTTTGGGGCCGTTGGAAATGACCCCCACTCTGAGGACCGGAGGTTGAAGAGCAGGTTTATCCTCCGGTCGATGTTGGTTTGTTTCGTGTTTCAATACCATCTCCCGAGTGTGTTCGCGTTTTTTACACCTCTCTATTGCACCGGTCGTTGCCACAGTCCAACCGTGTCGATAAAGACGCGTTCCAGATATTTGCGCGGATCGACGCTGGCAAACTGTTTGTGACGTACAAGCAGCAGTATAATATCGGCTTTTTCCAGAGCCCGGTCGAGATCACACCCTTCAACGTGGGGAGATTTGGAGATTGATTCGGGCAACTTATCAATATTGGGTTCCACGACCATAAGTCGTGCTTCACCTTTCTTGGCCAGCATTTCGACGATTTGCATGGCCGGACTTTCGCGCAGATCATCAACATCGGGTTTATAGGCAAGTCCGAGACAGGCGACCACGGGTTTGCGGAACCTCTTGATCTGTTTTCGTACCTTTTTGTAAACCAGATGCGGTTTGGAATCATTGACCTCCCGGGCGGTACGCAATAGCGGGGTCTCCTTTGGCGCTCCGGCAATCAGAAACCAGGGATCGACAGCGATGCAGTGGCCACCAACGCCCGGGCCCGGGCTGAGTATATCCACACGCGGATGTTTGTTGGCGAGGGAAATCGCTTCCCAGATATTGAGGTCAAATTTTTCGCAAAAGATCGACATCTCGTTGGCAAAGGCAATATTGACGTCGCGATAGGCATTTTCCATCAGCTTGACAAGTTCTGCCGTCGGGGCCCCGGTCAGATGAAGGGTGCCGCGAACGAAAATTTCGTAGAGACGTTTGGCCTGACGGGCACAGGCCGGTGTTATACCTCCGACAATCCGGTCATTCTCGACAAGCTCGAATACCATGCGTCCCGGCAGGATGCGTTCGGGGCAATAGGCAATATTTATATCGGGATTGTCCGGGTATTGATGGGGCAGTTTCAGATCAGGGCGTTCCCCGGCAATCCAGTTACAGAATTTTTCAGTGGTTCCAACCGGACTGGTCGATTCCAGGATAAGAAGATTGCCCGGTTTTAAAACACCGGCAAGGGCACGGGCCGCTTTTTCAACATATGACAGATCGGCGCTGTGGTCCTTGTTAAAGGGTGTCGGAACCGCGATCAGGAATGCGTCGGCCGGTTCGGGTTCGGTAACGGCACGCAGCTTGCCAACCGACACCGTCGATTTCATCAGTATGTCGAGGTCCGGTTCGGAAAAATGAGCTTCACCGCGATTGATCGTATCGACGGCCGCGCGGTTGACATCGACACCTATGACGTCAATGCCACGGCTGGCCAGTGTCGCCGCCGTTGGCAGGCCGATATATCCCAGTCCAACGACCGAAACAGTTTTGAATTCACTTTTCATCTAACAAACTTTCCATAATTTTCCGGCTGGCGGTACCATCACCATAAGGGTTGTGGGCAAGACTCATACGCTGGTAGTCCTTCTTGCTGTCGAGGAGTCGGGATGTTGTTTCAACAATGGTTTTTACATCCGTCCCCACAAGAAGGGCTGTCCCGGCTTCGATGGCTTCGGGTCGTTCGGTAACCGTACGGGTAACAAGGACCGGTTTGCCAAGAGAAGGGGCTTCTTCCTGAATGCCGCCGCTATCGGTTATGACGAGATGACAACGGTTCATGAGATAGACAAAGGGCACATATTCCAGCGGTTCGATCAGGTGAATATTGTGCGTGTTGGCGAGCAGGCGATTGACGGGTTCGCGGACATTTTGATTGAGGTGAACAGGGTAGACAATCTCGATATCATCCCGCTGTGACAGTTGCAAAAGGGCCTCGCACAGATGTTCAAATCCTTCTCCAAAGCTTTCGCGACGATGCCCCGTGATCAACAAAAGCCGCCTGTCAGGCCGGATAAAATCAAATTGTCCGGCCAGCGATTCTTCCAGTACTCTGTCCTGTTGAATGCGAGCCGTGACATCGAGGAGCGCATCAATGACCGTATTGCCGGTGACGATTATTTTGTCGGGATCGCCCCCCTCACGCAGCAGGGCGTCGGCGGCACCGCGGGTTGGCGCATAGAGCTGGTCTGACATGGCGTCAATAACCTTGCGGTTCATTTCTTCCGGCCAGGGGTGATAGAGATCGCCTGTGCGTAATCCGGCTTCCACATGACCGACAGGGATCTGAAAGTAGAAGGCCGCCATACAGGCCGCCATTGCCGTGGTGGTATCCCCGTGAACAAGTACGCGGTCCGGTTTTTCGCGTTCCAGCACAGGTTCCAGTCCCCGCAATACATCGGTGGTGACATCAAACAGGCTTTGCCCGGCCCGCATGATATCCAGATCGATATCCGGTTTGATATCAAAAACCTCTAGGACCTGATCAAGCATGTCCCGATGCTGACCGGTAACACAGACCCGCAAATCAATATCATCTGTCTGCGAAAGGGTCTTGACAAGTGGCGCCATTTTGATGGCTTCCGGGCGTGTTCCAAAAATAACCAGTATACGCATTACTGAACTTCTTCCGACTTCGTGCACCGGACGAGTTTGCAGACCGGTATTGTTTTATTCTTGTAGATATTGTTTGCAGTGATGATTTTGTGCCTATCTGTTTTTCTGACGATCAAGTTCCTGTTCAATGGCTCGCGCAACCATTGTTGCACTCGGATCATTGAATATATCCTGATGCCAGCCTGGCAGTCTCTGCATTGACTGGTGACCGAAAACATAATCTTCCCAGCCATAGCGCTTTTTGGCCCCTGGCACCTGATGCAATTCTTCCGTCATGAACAGCAATATGTCGCCATAATAGGGTTTGGCAAAATAGTTGATCCTTTCACGACGCAGATATTCGGACAGGGCACCGTCTTTGATTTCTTCCGGTGAAAGTGGAATTTCCCATTCACCTGGAAAGATCTTGCCGAGCTTTTGAAGTGTTTTGTGTTTGGCAAGGAACAGTTCCCAGAAACCGAAATTGCCCTTTTTGTAGACGCTCCAGGTATGGCGAAGCTTGCTGAACCGATATCTCCACAAAATCGGTTGCCAGATATAGGAAGGCAGTGTTTCCAGGTAGCGAGGCGCCCAGCTGTCAACAATGCAAACAAGTTCGACCTTTTCGCCAGCCGCCGTCAGTTGCTGGGCAATCTCGAAAGCGATGATCCCCTGAACACAATGGCCGAACAGAATATAGGGACCGTGCGGGCGGGTGCGTCGGATCTCCTCAAGGGCATCTCGTGCAAATTCTTCATAGGACTGTTGGGCCGGATTATGGAGAATGTCATCTCCGGCAACTTCGACAACATGGAACGGACGGTCATTTCCCAGTCGCCGCGAGAGGGTGTGATAGAGCATGCTCTGGTTAATGGCAAAGACAGGTGTTTTCGAACCTTCAGCATTAAATGTTATGGTCTCCCATTTAAATGAAGGCGCTTCCTGTGAGCGGACAGTTGCCGGGGCCAATTCACTTGCTGCTGAAACGCTTTTGTATATTTGAGCAATGTCCGGATGCCCGTTTGTATCTTTTGCGGCTCCGGCAGTGCCAGTGTCCGGATTGCCTTCATTCGGCGAGATCGGAAGATCAAGATGTTTGGCAAATTTGCGCAAGGTTGGGGCGCGAAACAGGGTCGAAACCTCGACCTTCGGATCGTCAAAAGATTCGCGAACACGGGTCAGCATTCTGATCACCAGCAGGGAATGACCTCCAAGGTCAAAGAAATTGGCATCCGGGTCAACCTTGTCCAGATCAAGAACCTCGCTCCAGATTTCACCCAGCCGTTTTTCGACCTCTGTCAGAGGCTGGTCGGTCTTTTCAGACTCCTGGTTGCTTTTGCGTTCCGGTTCCGGCAGCGCTTTGCGGTCCAGTTTGCCGCTCGCCATTGTCGGCATTTTATCGAGTTTGACCCAGAGAGTCGGCACCATATATTCCGGTAGCTGGGCTTCCAGGAAGGTCGAAAGATAATTGTTGTCGATGCTCGTACCGCTTTGCGCGACGTAATATCCGACGAGATGGTCAACGCCGCTGGGCATCTTCTTCATGACGACTGTACAGGCGTCGATACCCGGAGCCTTGCGTAATACGGCCTCGATCTCGTCCAGTTCAATCCGAAAACCGCGCAATTTGATCTGGTGATCCTTGCGCCCCAGAAGCTGAATGGAACCGTCTGCGCGGCGACGGGCGAGATCGCCGGTATCATATAATCTGGTACTCGTCTGACCGTCCAGCGTCACTTGTCTGAATACTGCATCGGTAAGGTCCGGTCTGTTCAGATAACCATTGGCCAGCCCATCGCCACCAATGTAGAGCGTTCCGGTGACACCAATAGGAACGGGATTATCCTGATCATCAAGAATGTGCAACTGGATATTGTCAACGGGAACGCCGATAGTGATTGGATTGAGATCGGGCTCGACCAGTACTTTTGAAACATAAATGGTTGCTTCGGTGGGGCCGTACATATTCCACAAACGCCCGCCAAGGGCATTCAGTTCGTCCGCCAGATCACGTGTTAGCGGTTCGCCACAAATGACCATTGTCAGATCAAGACCGGCTTCAAGACCTGTCTCAAGCAAAATGCGGTACATGGTCGGCGTCCCCTGGATGAACGTCGCGCCATGCTGTTTGATAAGTTCAACCATTTTACTGCCGCTTTTCACATCTTCACGCGGCGCGATAACACTTCGTCCACCTGTAAACAGGGGAAGGAAATACTCAACCAGCGAGATGTCAAAAGAAACGGATGTCGAGGCAACAATCGTATCATCCGAGGTAAAACCCGGAATTTTGGCCATCCCTTCAATGAGATTAACAAGGGCCCTGTGGGGGACTTCCACGCCCTTGGGCTCCCCCGTGGAACCGGATGTGAATATAATATAGGCCGGGTGGGTAACCGGATCGCAGTTATTGCGCCATTCAGGGCGTGCGGTTGGCTGCGCATCAATTTCCGGCATGCCACGCGCCTCGCACAAAACCCTGGCCGAGGCCGGTGCCAGTGAAGCAATTTCCTCATCTGAACATACAAGCG
>JALXEI010000125.1 GCA_027069645.1 Hyphomicrobiales bacterium | reverse complement strand
CTCCAGGGCATAATTCAGCTTTTCCTTCGCTCGATTGATTGAAACCGCTCCGGTTTCGGGATATTTTTCGACACAAACAGAATGCAAACGGCCGGTTGTTTCGGCCCGCCATACAGACAATCGGTTTCCCGGTATATAGGACAGGCCTACCCGGGATGCAACGAAAGTCCCTGTTCAGTTTATGGTTTTTTTATTTTTCCAGAACAATGAAGGTCATATCGGCCTGATCACGCGATCCGGCGGCCTGATCACGGCGTGACACCTCCTCCCAGCCCCTTCTTTTCAGTTCCTCGAAACTGTAAAAGAATGCATCTCCTGCCGGGGATATGTGAACAAGTGTCAGATAAATTCTGTCTGCAAAATCGATAAATGCATCATAGATCCCCCTGCCCCCGATAATCATTACTTCACAATCATCTTGCTGATGGTTCGGGGAGCCGGCCAGCGATTTCGCCAGAGACAAAGCCTGTTCCGGATCATGAACCGCATACGCACCGTTAAGACCGGCGCTTTTGTTACGGGTCAGGACGATGTTTTCCCGCCCTTTCAGGGGCTGGCCGAGGCTGTCCCAGGTCTTTCGCCCCATGATCACCGGTTTGCCGAGAGTCGTCCGGCGAAAGAATTTCATATCGCTCGAACATTTCCAGGGAATTTTGTTCTCGTGGCCAATAACACCGTTTTCAGCCACGGCAACAATCAGCGAAACTGTACAGGTCCCTTCCTTCATACCGAAACCTCGCCCCTGATATGAGGGTGCGGATCATAGCCGACAAGCTCGAAATCCGCATATTCAAACGAGAATATATCTTTCACATCCGGGTTGATATTCATGCGCGGCAAGGCGCGCGGCTGTCGTAAAAGCTGCAAATCGGCCTGTTCGAGATGGTTGAGATAGAGATGGGCATCGCCAAATGTGTGGATAAACTCCCCGGCCTCATAGCCGCAGACCTGCGCCATCATCATGGTCAGCAGGGCATAGGACGCAATATTGAATGGCACGCCCAGAAAAATATCGGCCGAGCGCTGATAGAGCTGACAGGACAGTTTGCCCCTGGCAACATAGAACTGAAACAGGCAGTGACAGGGAGGCAGCGCCATTTCATCGACAAGGGCCGGATTCCAGGCCGAAACAATATGGCGGCGACTGTCGGGATTGTTTTTGAGGCTGTCCACGACCAGCGCAATCTGATCGATCCCCTCCCCGCTGCCATCGGGCCAGGAACGCCACTGGGAACCGTAAACCGGGCCCAGATCGCCATTTTCATCGGCCCATTCATCCCAGATACGCACCTTGTTCTCGCGCAGATAAGCGATATTGGTATCGCCGGAAAGAAACCATAAAAGCTCGTGAATAATGGAACGCAAATGCAACTTTTTGGTCGTCAGGACCGGAAAGCCCTGCGACAGATCAAAGCGCATCTGGTGGCCAAACACGCTCAGTGTCCCGGTGCCGGTACGATCTTCCTTTTGTGTTCCCTGTTCGCGCACGCGGCGCATCAAATCAAGATATTGCTTCATAAGCTTTTGCCTAGCGCGATTCCCGCCGTTTTCAAAGGGCCTTTGCGATGCTTGTACAAATCGGGCCAATCATGCTTTATGCTCAAATCGGATAAATCCGGCGCCCGGGTATTGTTCGGATCGGAATGACAGGAGAGCGTCATGCAGGACAAAAAAGTGACCAGACCCAAAACCGTTCGGAGAAACCCGCCCCTGCGGCGGTTTTTCATCTTTCTCTATTTCGAGGATGAACTGATCCCGGCAATTTTCCGCTATACCATGCTGACCTTCGATATTCTGACGGTGGCTTTTTTCATCTATCTCTCGGTTTCCGATCACAGCAGTGGCTGGTTCCGCCCGGCCGAAATCATCATCGGCCTGATTGTCCTGCTGGATTTTATCATCCGCTACTACATCGCCCATCAGAAATGGCGCTATATGCTGCAAATCACCACGCTGGCCGATCTGGTCGTGCTGGTCTCGCTGTTTATCCCGGCCTTTATCGACAATTATGCCTTTTTGCGGATTCTGCGCGCCCTGCGTATCTTGCGATCGAAACATATCATGGACGATCTGCGCGGCAAAAGCCGCTTTATTCGCCGCAATGAAGAGGCCATTCAGAGCCTTGTCAATCTGGTTGTATTCATTTTCATCATGACCTCGATCGTTTTCGAGATGCAGGTGCGGATCAATCCGGCCATCAACAACCATATGGATGCACTCTATTTCACCGTCGCCACCCTGACCACAACCGGCTATGGCGATATCACCATCGTCGGTCCCTGGGGGCGGTTGCTGTCGGTCCTGATTATGGTGCTGGGGGTCTCGCTGTTTTTGCGACTGCTGCAAACCCTGTTTCGCCCTGCAAAGGTCCACCATCGCTGTCAGCATTGCGGCCTTGTTCGCCATGAACCCGACGCTTCCCATTGCAAACATTGCGGCAATATCATCAATATAACGACGGAAGGCGAGGGATAACCGACGACGCTTGTCAGGCAGCCTTGATGACCACCTGGTTGCGCCCGGCTTTCTTGGCTTCATAAAGCGCTTCATCTGCCCGTTTCAACACGGCAGCAGTGGTATCATCCACCGCATTCACCGAGGTCAGACCAATACTTGTGGTGACGGTAATATTGCTGTCCCCGGCACTGATCCTGAACGGCGTCTCCTCGATAACGCTCCGCAGCCTTTCGCCCACAACCATCGCCTTTTCCCGCGTTGTTTTCGGCAGCACAATGAGAAATTCCTCGCCGCCAATCCTGAAGGCCAGATCAAGACGGCGAATGTTTTGCAGGATCCGCGAACCGAACTGGCGGATCACCTGGTCGCCACAATCGTGGCCATAATTGTCATTCACCGATTTGAAGAAATCAATATCCGCCATGATTACGGACAATCCCTTTTCGCAGCGTATGCTCTCGTCGATCATGCCTTGCAGATGCTCTTCCAGATGGCGGCGGTTAAACATACCGGTCAGAGGGTCTCTTGAGGCCTGCTCAACCCGTTCCTCAAGACGCTTGTAGAGATATTCGGAAAAACGGCGGCGCTTGATCTGGGTGCGCACGCGGGCCAGCAACTCATTGCGGTCTACCGGACGATGGACAAAATCATTGACACCCAGTTCAAGCGCCCGCAGCATGCGATCATCATCTCCCTGCTCGCTCAGCACCATGATAGGCAAATGGCGGGTTTTACCCAGTGATCTGATATGAGAACACAGTTGCAGGGCATCATGGTTTTCCATATCAAGACTGATCACCACAAGATCAATATCTTCCCTGCCAAGAACCGTTCGGGTCGAGGCGTCCGTATCGGCGTGAAAAACCGTATGTTCTTCCTCCAGCACGGTCATGATCCGTTGTGCTGTCAGTTCCCGGTCCTCGACCAGCAGGACATTGCCCACCGCCCCCGATGTCTCCAGATCGCTGATAAGGTCGGCGCTGCTACTGTCATGATCCATATTGGTAATGCGTAGCAGCAATTCATCGGTAAGCTGCTTGACGCGCGCCAGGTTCCTGACGCGTGTCACCAGAGCAATATCATTTACCGGCTTGGTCAGAAAATCATCGGCCCCGGCTTCCAGCCCCCTGATGCGATCGGAAGGCTGATCGAGAGCCGTCACCATGACAACGGGAATGGTTTGTGTTTTCGGGTCGGCCTTGAGGCGCGTGCAGACTTCAAAACCGTCCATTCCAGGCATCATCACGTCCAGAAGCACAACGTCCGGCTGCTCGCGCCCGCAAATTTCCAGTGCCTCATAACCGCTACTGGCCGTCATCACCTCGAAATACTCGGCTTTCAATCGCGATTCGAGCAGTTTCACATTGGCAATATTGTCATCAACAACAAGGACACGGGCAGTCATGGGGCTACTCTTCTGATCATTTGTGACCCCGTCCGACAGTTTGTCTTTCTGTCAGCGGAGCTGATTTGCAAAACATCACGCTTCACCAATAAACTGGCGAATCGTACCGATAAAATCGGGAATGGAAATCGGTTTGGCGATATAGGCCTCGCATCCGCCATTGCGTATGCGCTCCTCATCCCCCTTCATGGCAAAGGCTGTCACCGCAACCACCGGTATGTCATGCAACGCGTCATCGTCCTTGATCCATTTGGTCACCTCCAGCCCCGAAACCTCGGGTAACTGGATGTCCATGATGATCAGGTCCGGCTTGTGTTCACGGGCGATATCCAGCGCATCCATGCCATTACGCGTTTGCAGCGTCCTGTAACCATGCGCATCCAGCAGATCGTGAAACAGCTTCATGTTCAGCTCGTTATCTTCCACGATCAATATGGTTTTGGTCATCGTCTCCACCCCGTGTCTGCCTTCCGGATCATATTCGCCTGTTTGTGAAGAATAATCCATCTTTTCAAACCCGGAGCCTGTTGCCTGATTATATTTCCTGTGTCAACAGCTTGCCTTGCAAGGCTTTCAGCGTCCATAGTCTGCAACAGAACAGGTTACCAGGCTGTTAAGGAAATAAATATCCCATGCTACACTCTTCGCGCAAACCGCCGCTATCCCGCAAGGAGGCCGAAGAAATCGCCATTCGCGCCCTCTCTTTCCTTGCCGGCGACCCGGAACGGATCTCCCGGTTCATGGCCCTCAGCGGCATGGATCCGGCCGATATTGCCGAAAATGCCTCATCGGCTTTTTTCCAAACCGCCCTGCTTGAACATCTTTTGTCGGATGAAACCCTGCTGCTCACCTTTTGCGGAAATGAAAATATCGCCCCCGAACTGATTGCGCCTGCCCACCATATTCTGGGAGGCTGATTGTGCGTATCGGTATTGATCTCGGGGGAACAAAAATCGCTATTGTGGCGCTTGATGAAACGGGTTCAAGACTGTTTGAAAAAAGGGTACCAACACCCCGAAACGACTATCACGGCACGATTTCCGCCCTTTGCCACCTCGTTGAAGCCGCGGAATCATTCACCGCGCTGCAAGGCTCGGTGGGGATCGGCATGCCCGGTTCCCTGTCGCCCCGCACAGGCCTTGTGCAAAATGCCAATTCCACCTGGCTTAATGACAAACCGTTCGGTAGCGACCTCGAAGCGGCCCTCGGGCGTCCCGTGCAGCTCGCCAATGATGCCAACTGTTTCACCCTGTCCGAGGCAACAGACGGGGCCGCCGCTCAATATGACAATGTTTTTGGCGTCATTCTTGGAACAGGCTGCGGCGGGGCACTCGTCCGCAAGCGCCAGTTGATCAACGGCCCGCGCAATATTGCCGGTGAATGGGGACATGTCCCGTTGCCCTGGATGGAGAGGGAGGAATATCCCGGCCGAAAATGCTGGTGCGGGCAGAGCGGCTGCCTTGAAACCTTCCTGTCCGGTCCGGCCATCGCCCTTGATCACCAGGCACATCATGGCGAACAACTGACCGCTGAACAGATCCACGCCCGCACCCTTGAAGGCGATCCGAACGCCCTTGCCAGCCTCGCCCGTCACAGTTCGCGGCTCGCCCGGGGGCTGGCCATGATCATTAACATATTCGATCCGGACATGATTGTTCTGGGGGGCGGATTGTCGAAAATGCCCCATCTTTACGACCAGTTGCCGGACCTCATCGCCCCCTTCCTGTTCAGCGACGACAGGACAGTTCGCATTTCCCCGCCGCATCACGGCGATGACAGCGGCGTGCGCGGGGCCGCCTGGCTGTGGAATTCCGACCGCCCGGTCAGCAGAACCGGTTGACCCGCGCGCGCTCCCCACGCCTCCCCGACAATATCAATGTTTCCTTTTGTGCCTGCATGGCCCGGTATGCAAATATTTGATTTGCGACAGACGTCCCCGCACGGAAAAAGTTCCGTAATTAATCAGCAGATCGCGGCTGACACCGTTGGGATAGAGACGAAAGGACAGTTCGTAGGACGGCGCACTGTCATCACTGTTTCCCTCTCCGTTGAAATAGCTCACAGCCACCGGCCATGAGGGCATCCTCGCCAGACCGAGACGGATCATGTTTTTGCGGCTCTCCCTCGCCTTCCTCACCTTGCCGGGCTTTGCTCCTGCCACCACAGCAGGGACTTTCGTGCCGATATAGCTGTAGGTCCGGTAAAAGCCCTGGCCCTGCTCGGAACCGTCAAAAACCCGTACATTGAGATTTCTTTTGCCGGCTCTTGCCGCCCTGATCAGGGCAAGGCTGTGCTGGGTTGGAAACAGCGCGTCCCCGGGCAGTTCCAGTGTCGCTGCGCCCGGTTTGGTAATTTCCACCCTGATCCTTTGTGCCTTGCGAACCCGCGTTGCTGCGCCTGCAACAACCTCCTGCAATTGCTGATCGAGATATTGTGATGAACTGAAACGCAAACGGTGTCCGTTCCCCTGCTCCCAGGTACTGGAGCGAATATCGGAAAGAGAACTTTTGCCGCGTTCGTCCGTGGTCCGGGTGATCATGCGCATGTTCTGGGTATAGCC
>JALXEI010000124.1 GCA_027069645.1 Hyphomicrobiales bacterium | reverse complement strand
CGCCTAAGAATGCTTGAGAGCAAGGGGTTAGTCAGCAGAAAGGTATACCCAATAGTGCCTCCGATGACAGAGTATAAACTGACCCCACTCGGAAAAAAATTAGAATCTGTACTGATGGCTATGGCAAAATTTGGTGAAGAACTTTAGAACCTAAAATTTGCATCCAGCCACCCTATAGCCTCCTCAACAGTAGCGACGCTCTCCCCTTCAGGCGGCTCAGGCCGCCGTACCATCACCACTGGGATACCCAGTTCTCGCGCGACCTGTAATTTGGCAGAAGCTGCATCGCCGCCGCTATTTTTGCAGACCACAGCTGCAATATCATGAGCATCAAACAAAGCGCGTTCTGCCTGTAGGTCAAACGGTCCGCGCTCCACAATAAAGCTGATTTTAGGCGGCAAGCCCTGTTCTTGAGGCGGGTCAATGACGCGGGCAATAAAATCAATAGAGGCGCAACCCGAAAATGCTGATAACTCCTTGCGGCCTACTGCCAGAAACACAGTGCTGTTTTTAGCAAACCCGTTCAGACAATGGGCTGCCTGTTCCATGTCCCCTGCCAGCAACCACTGATCCCCTTCCTGCGCCTGCCATTGCGGACGCAGCACATGCACCCATTTTACTCCCTGCACCTGTTGGGCTGCCTCATCGAGATTCTTCTTGATTCGCGCTGCAAAGGGATGGGTCGCATCAATCACATAAGAGATATTTTCTGACTTCAAATAGTTGGCCAAGCCTGCAACACCGCCAAATCCGCCAACTCTTGAACGGCCAATCACGGCGCGGCGTTTTTGAGTGATTCCAGCAAAAGAAGTAATAGTTTCCACAGCCCCCCCATAGTGACTGTTGATTTTTTGCGCCAACAAAAAGCCTTCCGTTGAGCCTCCCAGGATAAGAATTTTGTGTTTATACATTGTTTACCTTAATAGATTAAGCAAAAGTCTGTTCACAGGTGAAACGTTGCGTTATAAGTTCTCTAACCGCCAGGGTTGAACCAGAAGAATATACACCTTACAGGCCAAAGTATCCCTGCCAGTTGCCTGCAAACCGTTATGTTTCATGATCCTGACGCGAATCCCTTAGGTCTCCTTAAGTCTTAATGACTTAAAATGGAAATATGAATATGGCAAGTTCAGCAGCAGCAGCAGGCATTATCATATCAGCCCCAACCACGGGAGCTGGCAAAACCCTCTTTACGGTTGGACTGATCCGCGCCTTGTCGCGGCAAGGCATAAAGGTCGCTCCTGTCAAGATCGGGCCTGACTTCATTGACCCGCGCTTTCATGAAATTGCCGCTGGTCGTCCTTGCCTCAATATTGATGGCTGGGCAATGCGTCCTGATTTGGTGGCCTCTTTGCTTTGTGAAGCTTCGAAGAAATGTGATGTCATCATTGCTGAAGGTGTGATGGGGCTATTTGATGGTGGCCGCGAAGAAGGCGGCATTGGCATTGGTTCAACCGCTGACATTGCTTCCTTCTTGGAATGGCCGATCCTGATGGTTGCTGATACTTCTGGCATTGGACAGTCTATTGGGGCTTTGCTTGATGGGTATGATAATTTTCATGAAGATATTGCTGTGGATGCCGTCATTCTCAATAAGGTTGCCAGTCCGCGCCATGCTGAAATATTAGAACAGGGCATGGATGCCACAGGGATTGATGTCCTTGGCATTATACCGCGTGATACAAACCTCGCTCTACCCTCCCGCCATCTTGGCCTGGTGCAGGCGATTGAGCAAAACAAGCTGGAAGACCTGATTGAGCATATGGCCAATTATGTCGAAGAAAATTGCGAATTGGCAGAGATATTTGATCTGGCAGAACCA
>JALXEI010000123.1 GCA_027069645.1 Hyphomicrobiales bacterium | reverse complement strand
ACATGAAACAGTTCATATTTATGTTGTCTGGTATATAGTGCCGACACGACTGGCAGTTATGGATGGGAAAACATGAAAACCACAGCTTTGCTGACAGGGCTCATCTGGAGCATTTATTGCAATATTTCAATGGCCTGCACTCTCCGGGAGGCGCAGGATAATTTTTCGCGCCTCAACAGGATTTTTCATGTCTACAGCCGTCAGATTGCCGAATATACCCGACAGGGCAAAAAGGCCCCCGATATGCTTGTTGCAAAACATCGAGAACTGATCGATGTTTCGGCCGCCATACGAAAACTGTTCAGCAAGGAAATTGAAAAAAACGCCCACATGAAGCGCGATGAAGAAGTCGATCCGGAGATCTGCAAACGTTACAAGGGCCTGATCGCAAGACACGCCGCGAATATGCCAGAGAAACAGGTACAGCCCCGACTTTGCCGGTCGGAGAACATGGGCAACCGTTTTGGCGCCGCCGTTCGCAAACAGCGCCAGTTGAGGATCGCCGGCAAAATCAGCAAGAAGGAACAGATAGAATATCTCAATATTGCCCGGGAGATCCGCGCAAATACCGATACGAATTTTGAACGGGCCTGCCAGGCTCTGTATCGCTATGAAGACAAGCTAAAAGCCGAAGAAACCGATAATACCAACCGCCCTTAATATTGACCCGTTTCACTGGAATGCAAAATGACTGACTCACGTTTCTCGTTCTGCCTCGATAGTTCGCTTCCCGGACAAGCGACAGCGCTGATCCGGGATCCAGAGCGGTATGTAAGGAACGCGTTGAAAAAATGAACAAAAAACAGGTCTATATCACTTGTGCCCCTGGGCCCCGGCTCAAGGCCGGGGAGCGGGATGGTTTGCGAACCTGACCAGAATACACAGGTCAATATTTATGTTGTCTGGTATCAGGAGCCCGAGAGGAGTCAAGGTCATAAACTCATAAACAGGATCGAAATGGCAGGAGCAGATTTGTTTTCCCGCCAGGCACAGGTTCGCAGAAAACCTTTTGTTTTTCAAGATCTTGCAACGCAGCGAGAGAGCAAATATGCCCTGTCCGCAGGATGCCAAAAGCGCTGCAATTCGCGGCCAAAATGATCTTGCACGTACTTTTGTACGTGCAAGATCATTTTAACCTCGTATTTTTGCGCTTTTGGCACCATTCTCGACCCTGTTTATGAGTTTATGACCTAAACCGGCCTGGCCCACATATCATAGTCATTGCTGTCGATGAGTTTGACCTTGACCATATCACCGACAGCGAGGTTTTCACCATCGTCAATGAAAACATTCCCGTCCACCTCCGGCGCATCCCAGTCTGAGCGCGCAATCGCGCCCTGTTCATCGACACTGTCGATAATCACATCGACGGTCTTGCCTACACGTTCAGCCAGAACCTTCGTGCTCACCTCCTGCTGTACTTCCATAAAACGCTCGAAGCGCTGCTTTTTGACCTTTTCGGGAATATGCCCCTCAAGAGCGTTGGCGGGTGCGCCCTCGACATTTTCATAGGTAAAACAGCCAACCCGGGTGAGTTTGGCCTCACGCAGCCAGTCAAGCAACTGTTCGAAATCATCATCTGTTTCGCCAGGAAAACCGACAATGAAAGTGGAGCGAATGGCCAGATCCGGAACCTCTGAACGCCATTTTCCAAGACGTTCCAGCATTTTGTCGCAATCCCCGGGGCGGCGCATGGCCTTCAGCAGGCGCGGGCTGGCATGCTGAAAAGGCACATCAAGATAGGGTAAAATACGCCCGTCGCGCATCAATGGCAGCAGCTCGTCAACATGGGGATAGGGATAGACATAATGCAGCCTGATCCAGAT
>JALXEI010000122.1 GCA_027069645.1 Hyphomicrobiales bacterium | reverse complement strand
TCTCGTCAGCACGGAAGGCACCGGATATTTTTACGTTACCAAAAAGAATCCGCGTAACATCACCGAGAAACTGGTCCTGAAAAAATATGACCCCGTCATTCGCAAGCATGTGGATTTCAAGGAAGCGAAAATCAAGTAAGATTTTGCCTTATTCCGGCAAGGAAAGACAGCCATTGCGCAAGTAAGTTTCAGGTTTTCCGGGCTGGAAAATTAACGTCGGATTTAACAGGAACCGGTATTTTAGCCGGTTTGGTTCAGCGGGTCGCTCTGCGCCGAACGAGCACAAATCACAGGACGGAAACGCAGATATCAGGCGCGATGGCAATTGCTTACCATCAGGATACCATTCACGGAAAATAATTTCCTTTCCCCTAACAGGCGGGGCGATCTCTCATCCGGGACAGGGAAGAATCCGAAACCGGCCTCATCATATCCATTCGGCAGCGGGGTAAATCCGAATTCGAATAGTCAGAGACCGGTTTCATGAGCCTTATGAACAGGCCCAGCAGAGTCAATTCCGAAATCAGTGATTACGAGGAGGCCACTCACACTGTCTTCCTTGACCCACATATCCCATGTCTCAGGAGATGCGGCGGACCTGAACAACACGGGAATACGAAAATTGATTTCAGTTCCACTTAAAATCTTTTGCTTGCCTGTTGTCAAGAGCAAGATGAGCAATAGTGTAAATATTTTTTAAATCACTGTATAAGTATTATTCCCGTCAAAATGACCGGAGTCCTTTTCATTATTCAGTATACATATTAATGTGAAATACTTGTGATAAAGGGATATTTCGCCGTAGGAAGAAGCAACAACCTCCCCACATTCTCCGGTTTTGCGAACTGAAAGCGCTAAAAAGGCTCCTCTCAGTTAACGCAAAAGAACCTGCTTTTCCACATTTTACCAAATCACAAAAAGCCGGATCCTGATATCCCGCACCTGTTTACGTATGCAGTGACTTCACGCGTTGCAGCGCCATATTCAGTTGTTCAATGGCCTGTTCGGCATCTTTCCGGCGACGTTTTTGCTCCTCGACGACATGTTCGGGGGCACGCGAGACAAATTGCTCATTCTCAAGTTTACGGTCTATCTTGCCAATTTCATCCCTGTGTTTCGCGATTTCACGCGAAAGACGGCCTTCCTCGGCGTCAATGTCAATAATCCCTTCAAGCGGCATGGCGATGGTGACATCATCAAGGACCATCTGAATGGCGCCATCCGGTATATCCTTCTCGAAACCGATGCGTTCGAGCCTTGCAATACGCATCAGTGTATCCTCGTTATTTCGCACCCTGTTTTCAATGCGTTCGTCTGTACCGGTGAAAACCAGCGGGACACTGGCAGCGGCGGGTACATTCATTTCTGCCCGCACGGAACGCACTTCGGAAATCAGCCGGATCAGCCAGTCGATTTCTTCATCAACAGCTTCATCAATCAGACCGTGAAATTCCGGCCATTTCTCAAGAATCAGCATGTTTTCACGGGGTGCACCATATTCCGCCAGCTTGTCCCAGAGTTCCTCGGTAACAAAGGGCATGAACGGATGCAGCAATTTCAGGATATGATCAAGGACAAAGGCGGCCATCGCCCGCGTTTCCTGCTGGGCTTCCACATCATTGCCATTCAGGATGGTTTTGATCAGTTCCAGATACCAGTCACAATAGACATGCCAGACGAATTTATAGATCGCATCTGCCGCTTCATTATAGCGATGCAGCTCGATCGCCTCGGTTATGGCAACGCTTGCCCGCTCCAGTTCGCCGCCAATCCAGCGATTAACGGTCTGGCGACAAGCGGCCGGATCAAAGCCTTCAACCCGGATACATTCATTCATCTGTGTGAAACGGGCGGCATTCCACAGCTTTGTCGAAAAATTCCGGTAACCTTCAACGCGTGACAGGGACAGGCGCACATCACGCCCCTGTGCAGCCATTGCCGCAAGGGTAAAGCGCAGGGCATCCGTTCCGTAAGCCGGAATCCCGTCGGGAAATTGCTTGCGGGTCGCTTTTTCGATCTTTTTGGCGTCCTGCGGGTTCATCATGTTGGAGGTGCGCTTGGCCACCAGACTCTCGGGATCAATGCCATCAATAATATCCAGCGGATCAATGACATTGCCCTTTGACTTGGACATTTTCGCCCCCTGCTCGTCGCGCACAAGAGCATGGACATAAACCGTATCAAACGGCACATCCTTCATGAAGTGAAGCCCCATCATCATCATGCGGGCAACCCAGAAGAAAATAATGTCAAAGCCGGTGACCAGCACACTGGTCGGGTAATAGCGCTTGAGCTCCGGCGTCTCGTCCGGCCAGCCCAGGGTGGAAAAGGCCCACAGCGCGGACGAGAACCAGGTATCGAGCACATCTTCGTCACGCTTTAATTCTTCATCCCTGCCATAATGTTCGCGCGCCAGCTCCCTGGCCTCTTTTTCATCATGAGCCACAAATATTTCGCCATCCGGCCCGAACCAGGCGGGTATGCGATGCCCCCACCAGAGCTGGCGCGAGATGCACCAGGGTTCGATATTGCGCATCCACTGAAAATAGGTGCGGTCCCAGTTGGCGGGCACAAAGCGGGTGCGACCGCTCTCCACCGCTTCAATCGCCGGTTTGGCCAGTTCCCCGGCATTGACAAACCACTGATCTGTCAGCATGGGCTCAATGACCACATGGGAGCGATCCCCGAAGGGCTGCATGATTTTTTTGTTTTCAACCAGCGGCACCGACTCATCATCCCCGCCATCGGTCATGACGGCCAGCCCGTCGCGGTTGATTTCTTCAATGATCCTGTCGCGGGCTTCATAACGATCAAGGCCGCGCAGATGCTCGGGCACCAGATTGATGGCATCAACATCGACATCATCGGGGCCAAGGCTCCCCTCCGCCAGCTTGCCAGCCAGTCCGGCACTTTCTTCATAGGTAAGGCCGTCAGAGCGCATCCTCGCCTCTTCATCCATCAGGCGGTAAAGCGGGATATTGTGACGGCGGGCAACGGCATAGTCGTTGAAATCATGGGCACCGGTAATCTTGACCGCACCGGAGCCAAAATCAGGATCGGGATAGTCATCGGTGATGATGGGGATATGGCGGCGGAATTCTTTTGGCCCCACCGGAATTTCACACAGCTTGCCAATAATAGGAGCATAGCGCTCGTCAGATGGATGAACCGCAACCGCCCCGTCACCCAGCATGGTTTCCGGGCGGGTGGTGGCGATAGAGATATAGTCGCGCTCCTCTTCCAGAACCACCTTGCCATCTTCATCGCGCTCGACATAGGTGTAGGTCAGGCCATCTGCAAGGGGATATCTGAAGTGCCACATATGGCCATCCACCTCTATATTTTCGACCTCAAGATCGGAAATGGCGGTGTGAAATTTCGGGTCCCAGTTGACAAGACGCTTGTCGCGATAGATCAATCCCTGTTCATGGAGTTCGACAAAAACCTTGCGCACGGCCTTTGACAGACCTTCATCCATCGTAAATCGCTCGCGGGACCAGTCGCATGAAGCGCCCAGCCGACGAAGCTGATTGATGATGGTACCGCCCGATTCTTCCTTCCATTGCCAGATACGTTCGATGAACTTTTCCCGGCCCATCTCGCGCCGCCCCGGCTCACCCTTTTCGGCCAGTTGACGTTCGACCACCATCTGGGTGGCGATACCCGCATGATCCATGCCCGGTTGCCAGAGCACATCCTTGCCGCGCATGCGCTCAAAGCGCACGAGAATATCCTGAATGGTGTTATTGAGCGCATGGCCCATATGCAGGGAACCCGTGACATTGGGCGGCGGGATGACAATGCAATAGGAGTCAGCCCCCTCCTGCGCACGCCCGGGCTGACTTTTAAAGGCCCCGGCCTCTTCCCATTGCCGGTAAATATTCTGTTCGACCCTCATGGGCTGGAACTGTTTCTCAAGCATATGGTCTATCGATCCCGCCTTGTGGTTGTAGCTGGAATATTCAACCGGACGGAACTTTCATCCGATGTTACGACCCGGCATCCGGTTAATTGTGAAAAACCACACAAGTTGTCGGCAGTCAATGCCCAGCGAATGACAAATCCGCAACCGGCGGAGCGGACTGCCCCTCCACAGAGAAAAAACAGCCACCTCGCCCGAAGTGACTGTTTTGCAAAAGCGCTCAACAAATCCGTTTTTCCGGTCAGCTATTGTTGTTGTCCGTTTCCTCAACTTCTTCCCTGATGGCACCTTCCAGGATCCTTGGCATATTGTCATCCAGCCATTCCCTGATCATCGGTTTCAACATGGCCTTGATACTGTCTTCCAGAGAAGTGCATTTCTCTTTCGGGGCGGTTTCTTCCGGTGTTCCGGCCAAAGCTTCCGACGTTGCCGCAGCAACAGCGGTAATCGCCGCGGCATCTTCCGGTGAAACCCGTGTTGCATCAACGATCACCGGTTCAGGTTCAGATTCCGGTTCCGGCGCAGGCCCGGTTTCAGATACCGGGACAGCAGCAGCCGTCACATTGTCCTGACCGGGGACAGACGAGGTCTCCGGAGCGCCCGGCGAAGAATCAGTATTTTCCACCTCTCCGGACGGCAGATCCTCAAGCATCCGGTCGGTGGCCACCTCACCACCAAAATTCTCGGCCGGCATGGGGTCGGCATCGGCAGCCCGCATCATTTCTCCAACCGGATCTCCGGGTTCACCCAATGCTTCATCAAGGGGCGATACGGCCAGTGGATCGCTGTCCGGCATATTTTCAACCGGTTGTTCTGCCGAAGGCGCATTTCCTCCCTGTTCCGCAGGCAGAGCGCCTTGCGCAGCGACAGGTGCTGAACCGGTTGCACCGGCCGGTTCCTGTGCCGGAACAGCAGGCTGTGCAGATACGACATCATTCGCCACTGGCGCTGCCGATGCTGCGGGGACCGCCGCCGCATCAGGGGCTGACGGTGCAACAGGAGCGGGTGACTGCGTTTCAGGTGGCCGGGGTGCTGCGGCTGCTGTTTGGGCCGAACCGGTCAACTGTGCTGAAGCCGCCGGAATTTCAGCGGCTGTATCTACCGCGGTCAGCTCGTTTGCAAGAGGTGGTACAGGTGAGGCAATCGTCTGTTCGACGGTCCCTGTTGCCGGTTGTGCTGGCGCCACAACCGTGTTTTCAGGAGCATTCCCGGGGGCCGGAGCAGGATTTTCGGGAGCCGGGCCAACGGCCTCATTCATGGAAGCGGCAGGAGTGGCCGGATCGGGAACAATCGCCGCTTCATCAAGAACCAGCGGGTCGGATGTCTTTGTGGGAATATCTCCCGCCCCCGCTCCGCGTTCAGGTTCGGCAATCTGGTTTTCTGTCAATTGCATAACGGGAGCAGATGCATTGTCACTTGTCGAAACCTGACCGGAAGCACTTTCCCCGCTATCATCATCGAGTATGTTTTTAATCGAACTGATTATATCTGCCATACTCGGATCAGCTATATTCTTTCTCGCACTGCTCATCCTGCAATTCCCTCGATATTCAACCGTCTGTCACTGGCGTTTTAACGGTAAAATGTGGCCGACTCATGGGAAAAGCGGCTCCTGTTGCCAGACTCCTCCGCCAGGACAGAAAAAACAGCAACCACACTCACAGTCATATAATGACAGACACACGTTTTCCCGGCAATGCGATCACACTCAAACTTTCTATTTATAGCTCGTCGGGAAATACCGGTCATTGACAAGAGCGCGGCGCTCCTGATCGTCATTATATTCTTCAACCCGTGTTCCATACCATTTACGCTCAACGCGGTTGTAATGTCTTTCGGGATCATAATAATCAACCCTGATCCCCAGCCCGGCGGCTGACAGACGTCCGGTTGCCGCCAGCAACTGGTAACGGGCCACGATCAAATCCCTTCTGGTAACAGCCAGTGTGACCTGCGCATCCAGAAGTTCCTGCTGCGCATCCAGCACGTTGATGACAGTTCTCTGCCCGACCTTCTCTTCTTCGCGCACCCCTTCCAGAGCGGTTCTGCTGGCCGCAACCTGAGCCCTGTCAGACATCAGTTTGGCACGAATGGATGATACCCGCCCCCAGCTGGCGATGATATCGGCGCGCACAAGACGCTTTGCTGTCTGCAACTCCTGGCGCCGTTGCAGCACAATCTGTTTGGCCTGTCGCACCCGAGCCGAAATATCCCCGGCGGCATACAAGGGCATTTTGAAGGTCCCGCGAACAATCGTTGTTCCCTGGCGATCAATCCCCTTCGCCTGATGGAAACGATCCGTATAGCTGCTTTCAAAATTAATTTCCGGCAAAAGCTCCCCGCGGATGACATGAACGGTATGCGTGGCAGCGATTTCCCTGTAGGCCGCTCCCAAAATTGAAGGGTGCTCGTTGAGGCCCCTTTCGAGAGAGGCCTTCAAACTGCGTGGCAAAAACTTGACAATCGACCTTGGGGTTCGCAAACTATTCGGATTATGGCCAATGATCTGCTGAAAAACAGCCCGTGACGTTT
>JALXEI010000121.1 GCA_027069645.1 Hyphomicrobiales bacterium | reverse complement strand
GGTCAAGCGCCTTTTTATACAGGCGTTCGGCCTCTGCAAGACGCCCCTGCGCTTCACGCAGTCCGGCAAGATTGTTGTAGCTTGCGGCCACATCCACATGATCAGCGCCGGACGTCTTGCGCCGGATGGAAAGGGCGCGTTGAAACAGGGGTTCTGCTTTTTTGTAGTCGCCCAGCACCCTGTAAATTTCCCCGAGATTGTCGAGGGCGGTGGCCCGTTGCAGCCGGTTTTGTTCCGGTGCGCGTTTCAGCAATTGCAGGCTGCGTTTGTAAAGGTCGAGAGCCTCGCCATAGCGTCCCTCGGCTTGCAGCAGAACTGCAAGATTGTTGAGACTGCCGGCTGTATCGTGATGGTTGGGGCCGAGCACACTTGTCCTAAGGGCAAGTGCGCGCCTGTAAAGAGGTTCAGCATCCCTGTAATGCCCCTGGAGCTGATAGAGCCCGGCGAGGTTGTTGAGTGTGGTCGCCGTTCCGGCCTCATCGGGCACCGGAAGACTTTCAAACAGTTGCAGATTGTTTTTGTAAATCTTTTCGGCATCCGTGTAGCGTCCCCGGGCCTGATAGAGAGAGGCCAGATTATTGCTCTGGGCAAGGGTCAGCCTGTGTGCAGGACCGAATTCCTTTTTGGCCAGCCTGACAAGCTGTTCAAGTTCCTTGATGGCGGCATCCGTTTTGCCAGCCTTGTAAAGGGACTGAAAATTTTTGAAATGGTTGAAAAGTTCCGTTGACTGGGCCCTTGCAGCGGGACAAGGGGGCAGGAACAGGGGCATGAGCCATAAAAAAACCAAAACAGACAGGCGGATCATGACAGTACACCTTTAAATAAAACATATTTTTCAAGACTATTCTTATGGCCAGTGCTATTCAAGATGGCCGGTACTTTTCGCCGAGCCGGGATAATTGTTGAAGGTCCGACAACGCCTTGTTCAGTTCCGGTTCATGCGGGTATATATATGCTGGGATACGGACAGCGAATTGTCCTCGTAAAGAAGGACAGGGCTTTGAGAAAGTTTGTTACGAGGGAGTATTTGTCCATGTCATTCCGGTTCCCGCGGTGTTTGAAAATGGTGTTCGCCGCTCTGTTTGCAGTCCTTGTGATGCAAACGGTCGCGCAGGCAACACCGTTTACGCCATTCAACAGCCCGATGCTGTCGCCTTCCTCTTCCCTGCCTGTTATTCGAGTACAGCGCGCCCTGCTCCCCAAAGCGGCGCGAAAATTTCTTGCAAAAGGTGGATATAGCGGAGTCGAGATTTTAGGGAACAAAGGCTCTGACGTGGAGGTCAGAGCCTGTCTGGGCAAAAGACAATTTACCATGACGTTTGACCTGAACGGAATGGTGAGACGTCGCAAGCGTTCCGGTGACTGCCTTCGCGGGCAGCCACTGGCACCTCGAACGAACCCTGTCCCGCAGAATCGGGGCCTGACCTTGCCACAGATCCGTGCGGATTTGCGCAATCGGGGTTACCGGGATATCCGCTTTACCGATCGGCAATTGCCGGTCTATGTGGCAACGGCCTGCCGGAATGGTCTGCGCTTTGCGCTTCGTCTCAACCGCTTTGGCAAGATCAACCGTCAGAAACGCATTGGCCGTTGCGGGCCGGTGACAACCCCGCGTCCGGTGCCGCATGTCCCGCAGAATCGGGGCCTGACCTTGCCACAGATCCGTGCGGATTTGCGCAATCGGGGTTACCGGGATATCCGCTTCACCGATCGGCAATTGCCGGTCTATGTGGCAACGGCCTGCCGAAATGGCCTGCGCTTTGCGCTTCGTCTCAACCGCTTTGGCAAGATCAACCGTCAGAAACGCATTGGTCGTTGCGGGCCGGTGACAAC
>JALXEI010000120.1 GCA_027069645.1 Hyphomicrobiales bacterium | reverse complement strand
GCCTGAGCCGGGTTGATTCAGAACCCCGCTACATGGCCCTGCCGTCTTCAGAGACAACGCGACAGGCGCTAATTGAAGTAGCCGCTGATGTCGTGTTCCTGAACCAGTGATTCAAACTGGATGGCAAAGCCTTGCTCCAGATGACGCACGACCTTGCCGCGCATCTTTCCAAGCATGATCTGGGTGCCCAGTTCCGGGCATACCGGCGCGTTGATGGCAGCGCCGCTCAGCGAAATATCGATAACCCGGCAATCATAATTCCGGCCATCGGGAAGCGACAGGTGCGAGTGCGATTTGGTCGGCACCAGGCGGTCGTGCCCCCGGTCATCGGACAGGTTCAGGGTATTCTTATTGGCCAGCCATGTCAGTTTTTCCGCCAGCCGTTCCTGCTTGAGCATGGGAACGCGAAATACAACCGAGAAACCGCCATCGAACAGGCGCGCAATCTTGCCGTCAATACGGCCGACCACATCCAGATAGGCAATGACCCGGTCACCGATATTGCCCTTGACCGGAGTATAAAGCGAAATATCACCGGGAGACATTTCGATCACCTGACAGGGATATTCACGCCGGTCCGGCAGCATGTATCGCCCGGGAAGGTTTACCTTCACACGCTGAAACCGCCTTTTTTCAACTGGCATGCTGACAGGTAGAGCTGTCATAAGATGTGTTGATCCCCTGAGTCATGGTGTAACTGCCGAAGATAATATTGAAACCGAAAAGTTAATTCTTGCTTAGCAGCGCTTGCGAAAATGACCTGATCGGTGGCGTGCGGGGACTTGCGCTGTGAAAAGCATCGGGAAAGCAGGGTTAACGATCCGGGATATGACCCCGGATCACCCGGATGGCGCCAACGGGCCATTACTGTTCTGCGGGGCAGGAATTCAGTCCAGCCCGCCCTTGATGACCGTCAGGTTGACCGCCGTACGCCGGGGGTTGGCCTGGCCGAAAGACGTCTTGGCGTTGACGCGAATGGCCTCTTTTTCAAATTCGGCATGCTCGTTGGGCATGATCAGCCGCAGGCTGCGGATTTTCTGCCGGATAAGAGGCTGGTTGCCGACCCAGTAGGCGCTTTTGAGCGGCAGGAAGATTCCGACAATGCGGTTCAGCTTGCCCGCGGTCTGGTATAGCGGCAAAAGCAGTATTTCGAGAGGCAGGCTATGGCCACCGACACCGATCCCCTGAACACCAAGAATGGCCGTTGAAGCATCTTCGGTGATGGTATGGAGGACCGATTCAATACTTTCCCGGTCCTGATCCTTCCACATGCTGTTGAATTCCAGCTGCCGCAATTCCTGTCCAAACGCCGCGCACATCCGGGTTCCGGCCAGCCGGAAAGTATATCTTACCGGAGTCTTGCGCTCCAGTATGAACAGGTCTCCCAGCAGGCCGGGGATATCGTGCGGATCCAGATCACACCTTTTCGGAGCGGCATTGCTGCCGCGCAGCTTGTTCCAGTACTGATAAAGCTCAATGGTTTTTTTATGTTTCATTTTGCTACTCTTCCCCTCGGTGTTCCCCGGCAAGGGTCGGCCTTGTCCTGTTTATGGTTTCCCTGTTTCCCGAAACCGCACAAACCTGTATGATTTCGGGACAAAAAAATGTTTTGTTTGCATTTTGGTAACGAATTGTGCACGGGCTGTGCCATGAAGGCGGGACAGAATTTTTTTTGAGAGAATCCGTCCGTTCAGCGCTGGCCCCGGACCGGTTTCACATCAGGGGTGCTGGTGCGTGTCGCCGAAAAGTGGATACCGGTTTTCGGAAAAAAGACACGCATAAACAAAAAAATAGCGCATCAAAGCGAATCCATCTATTCGCGACATGCGCTAGTGCG
>JALXEI010000119.1 GCA_027069645.1 Hyphomicrobiales bacterium | reverse complement strand
GGGTGATTCTGCCGGTGGTTCTGCCAAGCAGGGCCGCACAAGGGACACACAGGCCGTTCTCCCGTTGCGCGGCAAGATTTTGAATGTCGAGCGCGCCAAATTCGACCGCATGCTGTCGAGCCAGGAAATTGGCACGCTGATCACGGCGCTCGGCACCGGCATTGGCCGCGCCGAAGACGGCTCCGGCTTTAACCTCGAAAAACTGCGCTATCACAAAATCATCATCATGACCGATGCCGATGTGGACGGCTCCCACATCCGCACCCTGCTTTTGACCTTTTTCTATCGGCAAATGCCCGAACTGATCGAAGCGGGCCACCTCTATATCGCCCAGCCACCGCTTTACAAGGTCAGGCGCGGCAAGTCGGAACAATATCTCAAGGACGAAGCCGCCTTTGAGGAATATCTGATCGCGGGCGGCATTGAAGACGCGGTGCTGGAACTGGCGTCCGGCGAAAAACGCTCCGGCGAGGATCTGCGTCGCACCGTCAATGAAGCCCGCGAAATCCGCGCCCTGCTTGATCACCTGCACACACGCTATGCCCGTCATATTGTCGAGCAGGCCGTGATTGGCGGCGCCTTTGATCCCGACCTCGCCAATGAAAACCGCGCCGAAGTGGCCGAGGAAATCGCCAGACATCTCGATCTTATATCCGACGAAACCGAACGCGGCTGGAGCGGCGAAATCACCCCCGACGAGGGCTATGTGTTCTCGCGCACTGTGCGTGGCGTCAAGGAGGCGCACACGCTTGACGGTGGCCTGGTGGAGAGCCGCGAAGCCCGGCAACTGCACAAATATGCCGCTTCCCTTAAAGAAACCTACGGCCAGCCGGCGAAACTGCTACGCCGCGACAAACACACCGACATCTATTCCCCGCACGATCTGTTGCAAGCCGTGCTCGACGCCGGAACCAAAGGCATTACCATGCAGCGCTATAAAGGCCTTGGCGAAATGAACGCCGACCAGCTCTGGGAAACCACCCTCGATGCCACCACCCGCTCCCTTTTGCAGGTCAGGATCGACGAAGCGGACGATGCCGATGACATCTTCTCCAAACTGATGGGGGATATTGTTGAGCCAAGACGCGAATTCATCCAGGACAATGCGCTCAATGTCGCCAATCTGGACGTTTAGAGGCATGTGAACCGCCGTTTTTTGCTATCGCAAAAATGTCCTCGCCGGACGGGCAGCCTGTGCGGCCGGCACCAAAGGCAAGCCTTTGGAAACCGTTTTTCGGGGATGGGTAGGAGCGCGAAATATCGAGGCGGATAAGGCTTTCTGTCAACGGGCGCGGCACGGGAAGATATACAGAAGCACAAAAAGCCCCTGACATCTCAATGTCAGGGGCTTTTTGTAATTCTTTTTCAAAACATGACAACAAACTACCGCTTGTGTCCCAGTTTCATTTTTTTGGCCAGCGAACGGCGTTTTTCCGAATAGTTGGGGGCAACCATCGGATAGTCGTGCGGCAGAGACCATTTCTCGCGATATTCCTCGGGGGACATATCATAGTGGGTCTTCAAATGCCGTTTCAGCGACTTGAATTTCTGTCCGTCTTCCAGACAGATCAGATAGTCCGGCTGAATCGATTTCTTGATGGATACCGCAGGCTTGTGTTCCTCTTGCGGCGGCGTACTGGCCTTGATGGCGGCAGTGTTCAACGCATCGTATACATCATTGATGATGCTCGGCAACTCTGTTGCGACAACCGTATTGTTGCTGACATAGGCAGCGACAACATCCGCTGCAAGATGTACAAGATCGGTTTGTTCAAGACATTCTTCCATATTTACTCTGCTTTCCTGTTCAATACATGTCCCCAATATCAGCCATTTTTATTTTTTCGACTGATCAATCCAGTGTCCCGCGTATAAAACCAATGAGTTCCGGTCAATTTCCATGCAACTGCGCCAATAAAAAACCGACCAGACCCATCAACAACCTACTCTCCCATATCAAAACAAATTGAAAGGGCCGTACATAATTGCATATATTGAATAAAGAATCAACAGATACTGGATTTGTTCTTCATTTTTATCCACAATTACCATTTTTTAATATACAAATCTCGCTTCATCAAGAACTGTTAACACAAATACCTGAGCACAGAGTTTGGGAAAGCAAATATCAGCAAACACGAATTTGCAAGTATCTCGCACATATACATCTTGGAAATCAACGTATTAAAACACTGTTTTGGCCGTTTTTGATGCGACATATCGACCATTCCCGCCAGAAATATCCAAAATTCTCATACAAGACAATTATTTACCATCTCTGCCCGGTCGTTTCCGGTTAAACAGTATTTATCCGGCACTGTGATCAATACAGCACGATCACAGGGGGGAAGCTGACAAATTTTTTCTCCATCCTCTGCGAACAAGCCTCGCCGGGCCCCAGGTTTCGCTTGCATTTATCCCGAGGTCTGGCAAAACTGGCGACACGCTCACCAGCTTGGAACAGATACACATGAACAACACCGCTCCTCGTCCGCCCAAAGCCCGCAAGCAAAGGCAAACCCGCACTTTTCACGGTCACGAACTGCATGATGACTATGGCTGGCTTCGTGCCGACAACTGGCAGGAAGTCCTGAAAGATCCGGGCGTTCTGGCCGACGATATCCGGGAACACCTCGAAGCCGAAAACACCTGGACTGCTTTCGTGATGAAAGACACTCAGGAGTTGCAAAAGGAACTGTTCGAGGAAATGAAAGGGCGCATCATGCAGGACGACAGCTCTGTCCCTGCGCCTGACGGTCCCTTTGACTATTATACGCGGGTGATCGAAGGTGAGCAATATCCTCTCTTTTGCCGACGTCCGCGACAGGCGGCCGGCGAGAAAACCGAACAGGAGCTAATTTACCTTGACGGCAACAAACAGGCGAAAGGCCATGCCTACCATCAGATTCATACCGCTTCCCACAGCCCGGATCACAAATTGCTGGCCTGGTCCTTTGACACGCAGGGGGCCGGGTTCTGCACGCTCATCATACAGGACATGGAAACCGGCAAACGCCTGGATAGCGCAATCGAAAATACCGGCGGCGGGGTTGCCTGGTCGAAAGACGCCCGCTTTTTGTTCTATGGCAAATATGACGATCAAAAACGTATCCGCTGGATCTATCGCCACCGTCTCGGGACCAAACCGGATCGGGATGTCCTTGTTTACGAGGAGCCGGACAGCGGCTTTTTCCTCTCCATAGGGCAAACGCAGAGCGGCCGCTTCATTACCATCAATGCCGGTGATCATCAGACCTCGGAAATCCGCCTGATCGATGCAGAGGCGCCGGAAAAAGCCCCCGTGCTCATTGCCGAACGCGAGGTTGAACACGAATATTCCGTCGATCACGATGGAAGCCATAACCGCCTGATCATCCTCACCAACAGCGACGGTGCCGAGGATTTCAAAATTGTCGAAACCCCTGTCGATCATCCGGAACGGAAAAACTGGCGCGACCTCATACCCCATCGGCAGGGACGATTGATCCTTGATGTAACGGCCTTCAAAAATCATCTGGTGCGCCTTGAACGCGAGAACGCCCTGCCCCGTCTCGTCATTATGGCGCTCGACGAGGGGGACGAACATGCCATCAGCTTTGATGAAGAGGCCTACAGCCTTGGCATGTCGCCGGGCTACGAATATGACACAACAACCCTGCGCTTCAGCTACTCCTCGCCAACCACCCCCTCCCGGACCTTTGACTATGACATGAACACGAGGGAACGCATATTGCGCAAAACCCAGCAGGTGCCCAGCGGCCATGATCCCGAGGACTATATCACCCGTCGCATCATGGCCCCCGCCCATGACGGCGAGCAGATTCCTGTTACCCTGCTCTATCGCAAGGAGACCGGACTGGACGGCACGGCTCCCCTGTTGCTCTATGGCTATGGCTCCTATGGCATTTCCATCCCGGCCGCTTTTTCCACCAACCGGCTGTCTCTGGTGGATCGCGGTTTCGTCTATGCCATTGCCCACATCCGCGGCGGCGAGGAGAAGGGCCGCGCCTGGTATCTTGCTGGCAAGACGCTGAAAAAGAAAAACACCTTCAGGGATTTCATCTCAAGCGCCCGCTTTCTTGTGGAACAAAAGTTTACCAGCGAGGGGAAAATCATTGCCGAGGGAGGCTCGGCCGGAGGGATGTTGATGGGGGTCGTCGCCAATTGGGCCCCCGAACTGTTTGGCGGCATTATTGCCGAAGTCCCTTTTGTCGATGTCCTCAATACCATGCTTGACGACACTCTGCCGCTGACCCCGCCCGAATGGCTGCAATGGGGCAACCCGATCGAAAGCCGCGAGGCCTTTGAATATATTGCCTCCTATTCTCCCTATGACAATGTCGAGCGCAAGGACTATCCCCCGCTGCTGGTTCTCTCCGGCATCACCGACAGCGCTGTCACCTACTGGGAGCCGGCCAAATGGGTGGCGAAACTGCGCGACATGAAAACCGACGACAACCCGCTTCTGCTCAGGCTCAATATGGAAGCCGGTCACGGCGGCGCGTCAGGGCGCTTTGACTATCTTGAGGAAATCGCCCTCGCCCAGGCCTTTGCCCTTGAGGTTGCCCATCTCTGAAAGCGCTGCCTGCACGCCTGACATAGCCCCGCGCGATGATGTGACGAATGGTAACCATGAGAAAATTGCAGGGCGACAAGTCTTTGACAAAACGCTAGAATATGGCCTCTGGAGATGGTTTCGAGCTTTTATAACAAATGTTTGCAAGGTGTTGGACAAGATGAGTAGCAAGGACAGGGTGAAACAGGCCGCGCTTGAGGCCCTCAAACGACCAACCGAAAAAAAAGTAAAAAAAACAGGCACCTCGCAACCGGATAAAAAATCGAAAAGCAGTAAATCAAAAGCCGTACTGCCCGAGAAAGGCAGTGCCGAGGCCGAGGTTCACAAACAGGCTGCGCTGGAAGCTGCGAAATCGGCCAAAGCACAACAAGGCAAAAAATCGGAAGTCCGCATCCCCGAAAAGGGCGGTGCCGAGGCCGAGGTTCACAAACAGGCCGCGCTGGAAGCTACAAAACAAGCCAAAGAACCGCCGCGCCCTTTGCCGGAAAAAGGGGCTGCCGAAGCCGCCGTGCACAATATGGCGGCGCAGGCTGGCGCAGAAAAAGCAACCGGCGCTTCATCCTCACATCCGAACAGTGATGAGGGATTCGGGTTTCTCCTTCTCGCTTTACTATTGCCTCTGGCCATTGTTGGCGGACTCTATGCCTATGCCAGCCATATGCAGAATAAAATCTCCAAAACGATGCAAGCGGCGTCAAACCAGTCTGAGACCGCTTCCGGGACAGGCGAAAAAAGCGCTTCGGCAGCCCTTGAAAATGCTGCAAGACGCGTCGACCCGACGCTCGTTGACAAACAAAACACAACACCGGCAGACAACAACCTGCATAAACCGGCAACAACAAAGAGTAACCCGCGTGTTGACGCTGCTCCTGTGACGACCACGAAACCCGGAGATGACGCACAACAGGGAAACACCCCGAAGAATACAGCTAACCCCTCTGACAAGACCGGGGCGTCGTGGAATTATCAGCAAACCAACTGGTCAGCACTTGACCCGGCTTACCGGATCTGTGGCGAGGGAAGCAGCCAGTCGCCCATAGATATCCGCCCGGGTGGCAACAAATCCGGACCTGTTTTCCAGTACAATTATTTCCCGGCAAGGGGAAAGGTGATCAATACCGGTCCTTTTGTTCAGATCGAACTCCTTACCGCCAGTAATACGCCCGCTGTCAATCAGTTGCTTGTCAATGGCAAACCCTATGATCTCAAAATCATCCGTTTCCATACGCCGGGCGAGCACCTTGTCAACGGCAAGGCTTTTCCAATGGAAGTGCAGCTCATTCACGAAAATGCCTGGGGCCAAAAAGCGATCGTCGCCGTGATGGTGGAGGCGGGCGCTACCAATCCGCTGATTGACCACATGCCGGTCCCCGAACAAAAAGGAGCCTTTGCCCAAAGCGACGGGGCGCATATCAATCCCGTCCTGTTGCTCCCGGGTGACCGTCGCTCATGGACTTTTACCGGTTCGCTGACAACGCCGCCCTGTACGCAAAATGTCGGCTGGATCGTGTTGCAATCACCCCTGACGGTATCGGCGGACATACTGGCGAAATTCCGCAAGGTCACGGGCAAAAACAATCGCCCTGTACAACCTGCCAATGGCCGCATAATCTACAACGCATTTTGAACAGGGCTTGAGGGAGCGCGGGATTTGACCGGACCCGAATGAAAAGCTAGAGATATTCATCACCTGTCACATTGAAAGATTAGCGAATGTCTCACAACAGCTTTGGTCATCTTTTTCGTGTCACCACCTGGGGCGAAAGCCACGGCCCGGCCATTGGCTGCGTCATTGACGGCTGCCCGCCCGGCATCTCTCTGACCGAAACCGAAATCCAGAGCTATCTCGACAAGCGCCGCCCCGGTCAGAGCCGCCACACAACCCCGCGCCGCGAACCCG
>JALXEI010000118.1 GCA_027069645.1 Hyphomicrobiales bacterium | reverse complement strand
GTCTTGCCCTTTTCAAACGCGGCAATGCGCAGCTTCGGTCCTTGCAGGTCCATCAATATGGCGATGGGGTGTCCGGTTTCGACTTCAATCTCGCGGATCGTGTCGTGATAGGCGCGGGCCACATCATGGGGCGTATGGCTCATATTGATGCGAAAGGCATTGGCGCCGGCCATGACCAGCCCGGTCATGGCTTCCTTGGTCGCGGTGGCCGGCCCCAGCGTGGCCAGAATCTTGACGCAGCGCTTGGTTGTCATTTGTCGTCTTTACCGTTTGGTGTTATCGGCAGATCACCTGACCCGTTATCATTGTCGGTCAGGTTGACCGTCCAGTCGGATTCATTGCCGGTATCGACTTCGAAAAAGCCGGTATTACGATAGCCCCGGCCCTTGCAGTTTTCAATGCCCTTGATCGTAAACAGTTTTTTTGACGTGCACAGGAACGCCTTGCCGGCCCAGACACCGCCCTTGTCGTAATCAATGGCGTGAACATAGTAGTAACGGCCGGACAGGTTACCCAGGAAGATGCTTTCACATTTTCCCGGCTTGATGTTCCACCATCCTTCGCTGATCCATTCCTTTTCGGTCTTGTAGCCGATGGCGATGCCGACGCGGTTGCCGGTCTTGTTGCAGATTCTGAGATCGGCGGTGGCGGGAGTAGTGATAAAGGCTGAGGCGATCAGGATTGACGGGACAAGGACCAGGGCCGGACGCGTGAAATACTTTGTGATCATGGCCTATACATAACAGCCCCGGCGTCCGGTGCAAGACCATATCCCGGTGAAAGCCCTCAAAAACCCCTCCCGCGGGGGATGATTATCAGGACGTCCGGCTTTTTTTTCATCTCCTCTGGAATCGCCCCCGGTCAATGCCTATAGTGCGAGGAATGTTCCAGTCTCATGAAATCAGGGCCCGTCCGGTGAAACCGGCGCCGGAGGAGGGCGACGAAGGGCCTGCCTTTGAGCGGGTGGAGGGGGACATTACCCGCGGCCTGATGGTGGTCTGTGATCATGCCAGCAATGCCCTGCCGGCCGCGTATGGCACATTGGGATTGCCTCCGTCCCAGTTCGAGCGCCATATCGCCTATGATATCGGGGCGGCGCAGGTTGCCCGCAACGTGGCAAGGGCGCTGGGGGTGCCGGCGGTGCTCAGCCGCTGGTCGCGGCTGCTGATCGACATCAACCGCGACCGCGATGATCCGACGCTGGTCATGAAACTTTCCGACGGGGCGGTGGTGCCGGGCAACCGGGAGGTCGATGCGGCCGAGATCGAACGGCGCTGCCGACTTTATTACGACAGCTATCACCGGGAAGTTGACCGGGTAATTGATACCGGTATCGAGAAAGGCAAACCCCCCGGAATATTGTCGATCCACAGTTTTACGCCGGTGTGGAAGGGGGTTGTGCGTCCCTGGCACGCCACCATCCTGTGGGACCGGGACCCGCGCCTGCCCGGGGCGCTTCTGGCGGCGCTGAAGGCTGAAAACGGGCTTGTCATCGGCGACAATGTGCCGTATTCGGGCGAGTTGAAAGGCGACAGCATGAACCGCCACGGCACCCGCCGCGGCATTGCCCACGGGCTGATCGAAATCCGCCAGGACCTGATCGGCCATGAGGCCGGTGTCGCAAGCTGGAGCGAAAAACTGGTGCGGATCATGACTGAAATCATGAACAGGGGCGGCTTTAACGAGATTCGCCATTACGGGTCGAAGTCGGACCGGCGCCGGCAGGCATCAGGGCAATCGCATGAAATTTGAAGAAGTTTTGAAGAGACTTATTCATGTCGTCATGCGTGAATAATATTATGTATTCAATAAATTACAGTATAATAAAACGTCATTCCCGCGCAG
>JALXEI010000117.1 GCA_027069645.1 Hyphomicrobiales bacterium | reverse complement strand
ACCATAGGGCGGCAGCCCCCCCTTTTGCCGCACCTCCCCTTCCTCGCGCAAAAAGCGGTCGCGGTCGCCAGACACCATGGCCTGCATGACCGGATGTTCCGGCATATAGGTCTGGATCAGGCCCTTGCCGGCAATGGCGGCGCGACCGGCCCGGCCTGTCACCTGCTGCAAGAGCTGCCAGGTGCGCTCGCCGGCCCGCGGATCGCCCTGCGCCAGACCAAGATCACCATCCACCACGCCAACCAGCGCCAGACCGGGAAAATGATGCCCCTTGGCGACAAGCTGCGTACCGACAATGATGTCCACTTCCCGCGCCGCTATTTTCTCCAGCAGGGCGCGCATCTCTTCCACATCGGGGATCAAATCGCTCGACAATATGACCGTGCGGGCATCGGGGAAACGCTCTTTGACCTCTTCGGCCACCCGCTCGACACCGGGGCCACAGGCGACAAGCGCGTCCTCCTCGCTGCATTCCGGGCAACGGCGCGGCACGGGGGCGCTGTGGCCGCAATGATGGCAGGTCAGGCGATTGTGAAAGCGATGCTCGACCAGCCAGGCGGAACAGTCCGGGCATTCAAAGCGATGACCACAAGAACGGCACAGAGTCAAAGGGGCATAGCCGCGCCGATTGAGAAACAACAGGCTTTGCTCGCCGCGCCCCAGCACCTCTTTCATCTCGCCAACCAGCCTTGGCGCAATCCATCTGCCACGCTCAGGCGGATCGGTGCGCAGGTCCAGCGCCTCGATGTCCGGCAGTTTCGCCCCGGCATAACGCTGTGTCAGCTTCACATGACGATAGCGTCCGTTCAAGGCATTGACATGGCTTTCTATGCTCGGGGTGGCCGAAGACAGCACCACCGGGATTTGCCCCAGCATGGCCCGCACCACCGCCATATCGCGGCCATGATAGATGAGCTGGCTTTCCTGCTTGTAGGCGGGCTCGTGCTCCTCATCAACAATAATCACGCCCAGCTCTCTGAAGGGCAGAAACAACGAAGAGCGCGCCCCGATCACCACCTTGATGTCACCAGTGGCCACGCCGCGCCAGATGCGCCCGCGCTCGCTTGACGAAATTTCCGAATGCCAGGGGGCCGGACACACGCCGAAACGCTTTTCAAACCGTTGCAAAAAAGGATTGGTCAGGGCGATTTCCGGCAGCATGAAGAGGCTTTGCCGCCCCTCTTTCAAACTCTGCGCAATGGCTTCAAACATGACTTCCGTCTTGCCCGCCCCGGTCACCCCGTCGAGCAAAAGCACCTCGAATTTTGCCGCGCTGACCGCCCCGCGCAAATGACTGGCCGCCTGCCCCTGCTCTTCGCTCAGGACCGGGGCGTCATGGTCGGGGTCGGGTAGCGCTACCGGATCAGTGGTCATGATTTCGGCCACCAGCACCCCCGCTTTCATCAACCCATTGACCACCGAAGCGCCAACCCCGGCCCGCTCGGCCAATGCCTTTTTGCTCCAGACATGATCCCCCGCCACCTGCACCACCTTTTGCCGTGCCTCGGTCAGCCCTTCGGGAATTTCCTTGACAAGCCGCACCCCCATTTTCGGCTTCACGGGTTTCAACGCCGCTTTGGCACTCAGCACGGCCCGCAGCACCATGCCACGCGGGGCCATGGAGTAATGCGCCACCCAGAGGATGAAGCGGCGCGATATTTCGGGGACGGGGGGCACATCAAGGCGTTCGATCACAGTTTTCAATCGCGCCGGATCAACAGGCTTGCCCGTTCCGCCCACCGCCTCGTCCAGCACCAGCCCGATGCGCTCGCGGCTGCCCAGCGGCACCCGCACCAGATCACCCGGTTGTTCGTGCTGGCGTTTGGGCAGCCTGTGGTTTTATGTT
>JALXEI010000116.1 GCA_027069645.1 Hyphomicrobiales bacterium | reverse complement strand
GGATCGTCGGTTCAGTGACAAAAGCGAGGGATGATATAAATAATGGATGAAGTATCAAAATATGATGTGATCCTTGCGCCGGTGGTAAGCGAAAAGTCTACGCTGCTCTCGGAATGTAACCAGGTGATGTTCAGGGTTGCTCGAACCGCAACGAAACCCGAGATTCGCGAAGCCGTTGAAAAGCTTTTCGATGTGAAGGTTGAGGCTGTCAACACTCTAAATCGCAAGGGCAAGGTCAAAATGTTTCGTGGGCGCAAGGGGCGTCAGTCTGATCAGAAACTTGCTGTCGTTACCCTGAAGGACGGCGAACGTATCGACGTAACGTCGGGCATATAGTTTACCTGTAACCGGTCGGCATTCGTCCGGTTACTTCAATGATTGAGGAGTGCATTTCATGGCACTGAAAACATTCAATCCGACAACACCGGGACGGCGAGGTCTGGTACTCGTTGATCGCAGTGCGTTGTGGAAGGGCAAACCGGTCAAGAAGCTGACCGAAGGGGCCACCAGCAGCGGCGGACGAAATAACAAGGGACGGGTTACCGCAAGGCGTCGCGGCGGCGGGCATAAACGTGCCTATCGCATGATCGACTTCAAGCGTCGCAAGGTCGATATGCCTGCCGTTGTGGAACGTATTGAATATGATCCCAATCGCACAGCTTTTATCGCTCTGCTCCGTTATGAGGATGGCGAGCTGTCCTATATTCTCGCCCCTCAGAGGGTGAGCGTAGGTGACATGGTCATTTCCGGTGAAAAGGTCGATGTCAAGCCCGGTAATGCCATGCCGCTAAGGAGCATTCCCATTGGCACGCTGGTCCATAATGTCGAGATGAAAGCGGGCAAGGGGGGGCAGATCGCCCGGGCAGCGGGCGGTTTTGTGCAACTGGTCGGGCGTGATGCCGGTTATGCCATTCTGCGGCTGAAATCGGGTGAGCAACGTCGTGTCCGCCAGGAATGCATGGCCACCATCGGTGCTGTTTCCAATCCGGATCATGCCAATATCAAACTTGGCAAGGCCGGACGTAATCGCTGGGCTGGCAAGAGGCCTTCTGTTCGTGGTGTGGCAATGAACCCCGTTGATCATCCTCACGGTGGCGGTGAGGGACGCACATCAGGTGGTCGTCATCCGGTGACTCCCTGGGGCAAGCCAACCAAGGGCAAGCGTACACGCTCCAATCGTGCGACGGACAAATATATTGTTCGCTCACGGCATTTGAAGAAAAAACGACGTTAAAACAGGGCATCGGATTTTCCGGTGCAATGCGCGGATTATCGGCCTTTCTATCTCGTGAGAGGCTTCGTGATTTGGTAAGGAGAAAAGACAAGTGACCCGTTCTGTCTGGAAAGGACCGTTCGTTGATGGCTATCTGCTCAAAAAGGCGGAAGCTGCGCGCGAAAGTGGATCCAATGCCATTATCAAGATCTGGAGCCGCAGATCGACAATATTGCCTCAGTTTGTCGGGCTGACCTTTGGCGTTCACAACGGTCACAAGCATATTCCTGTCAATGTTACAGAAGATATGATTGGTCACAAATTTGGCGAGTTTGCCCCCACCCGAACCTATTTCGGGCATGAGGCAGACAAGAAGGCGAGAAGGAAATAAGATGGGGAAGCGCAAACGCGAGAGAACACTTGCCGAATATGAGGCAAAGGCTGTGACCCGCAATATCCGTGTCAGTCCACAAAAACTCAATCTCGTTGCCCAGATGATTCGCGGCAAAAAGGCAAGTGTGGCGGTGAATGAATTGACGTTCTCACGCAAACGGATCGCAAGGGATGTGTTGAAAACACTGAATTCGGCCATTGCCAACGCTGAAAATAATCACGGTCACGATATCGACAATCTCGTTGTTTCCGAGGCCTATGTCGGAAAGAACCTCGTCATGAAACGGTGGAAACCCAGAGCGAGGGGACGGGTGGCAAGAATTTTGAAGCCGTTCTCCATGCTGACCATCATCGTCAGGGATGTTGAAATGGCAAAAGAGGAGAACGCCTGATGGGACAAAAAGTAAATCCGATCGGCATGCGCCTCGGGATTAATCGGACATGGGACAGTCGCTGGTTTGCTGATGGCGAGGAATATAGCAAGCTGTTGCACGAAGACCTGAAAATTCGTGATTATGTCATGCAGGATCGCCGTCGTGCCGGCATTTCAAGGGTTGTCATCGAGCGTCCGCACAAAAAGTGCCGGGTTACCATTCATACGGCGCGTCCGGGCGTACTGATCGGCAAGGGCGGCGCCGACATTGCCCGGCTGAATCAGAAGCTGTCCCGTTTTACGGATAGTGATGTACATGTGAATATTACCGAGATCCGCAAGCCGGAGATCGATGCGACCCTGGTTGCAGAGGGAATCGCCCAGCAGCTTGAACGTCGAGTGGCTTTCCGGCGCGCCATGAAGCGGGCCATGCAATCGGCACAAAGACTTGGAGCACTTGGTATTCGCATAAACAGTTCGGGGCGTCTGGCAGGGGCCGAAATCGCGCGGATGGAATGGTATCGTGAAGGTCAGGTTCCCCTGCATACACTGCGCGCCGATATTGATTATGGAACGGCACTGGCCAAAACAGCCTATGGCATTATTGGTCTCAAGGTCTGGATCTACAAGGGCGAGATACTTGAACATGATCCGATGGCGCAGGAGAACAGAGCCAAAAAAATGCAGGAAGGCGGCGGCGGTGGTGGCCGTGGTCGTCAGAGAGCCGGTGGAGCTCCCCGGCGCTAGACCAGTGTGTGTCTGCGATTTGACACTCGGGTGATGCTCACGGTGTGACATCGGAATCAGCCCGGGCAGAATAACGATATTGGACCGCATGTCGGTTTCGTGATTTGAGGACAGGAAAATGTTACAGCCAAAACGGACCAAGTTCCGCAAGATGCACAAGGGGCGGATCAAGGGCATCGCCAAAGGCGGAACCAGTCTCAATTTCGGGGCATATGGCTTGAAGGCTCTGGAACCGGAACGGATTACTTCAAGGCAGATCGAGGCAACACGACGCGCCATTACAAGGCACATGAAACGTCAGGGGCGTGTGTGGATTCGGATTTTTCCCGATGTACCCGTTACCAAAAAGCCCACTGAGGTTCGTATGGGGAAAGGCAAGGGATCTGTCGAATTCTGGGCCGCAAAGGTGAAACCCGGGCGCATCATGTTTGAGATAGACGGGGTGTCTGATTCTGTAGCCCGCGAGGCGCTGGCGCTGGGGGCTGCCAAATTGCCGATCAAAACGCGAATAGTACGCAGACTTGGCAACTAGAAGTGCCCGGATGGTACGAGGAGACGTGTTGATGAAAAAAGCAAATGTTTTGCAAGAGTTGAAAGATATGACCATTGATCAACTCGGCGATGAAATGATCAAGTTGAAAAAAGAGCAGTTCAATCTGCGTTTTCAGCAGGCAACTGGCCAGCTTGAGAACACGGCTCGTGTGCGTGAGGTGAGACGGACTGTCGCCCGTATCAAGACACTGGTCAGACAAAAGCAAACCTCTCCGGAGGCCTGAAGGTTTACGCAGCCTGGTCTCTTTATGAATTGGAAAAAGAAAAATGCCAAAACGAATTTTACAGGGTGTTGTCGTGTCTGACAAAAACGACAAGACAGTCGTTGTCAGGGTTGAGCGTCGCTTTACGCACCCGTTGTTCAAGAAAACAGTTCGCCGCTCCAAGAATTACAAGGCGCATGACGAGAAAAATGCCTGCAAGGAAGGTCAGCAGGTAAAGATTCAGGAATGTGCGCCAATCTCAAAGCACAAAAAATGGACGGTTATCGAAAGTTAGTTTCCCTGTTGCGGCAGGAAACCGGAAGGGTTACGAGATTGAAGCGTAGTCCTCAAAAAGAATTATACAGGAAAAACGGCAGAATACGCCATTTAGCCGGTGAGCAGGATTTTTACCTGAATACCGCGACTAAGGGGCCTGTTCTTAAGACCACAGGAAGTAACGAGAATTGTCATGATACAGATGCAGACCAATCTTGATGTTGCCGACAATTCGGGGGCAAGGCGTGTTCAGTGCATTAAGGTGCTGGGAGGTTCAAAACGCAAATATGCATCCGTAGGCGATATTATTGTTGTCACTGTCAAGGAAGCCATTCCGCGCGGCAAGGTCAAAAAAGGCCAGGTTATGAAGGCTGTCGTTGTTCGTACCGCTCATCCGGTTCGTCGTGCCGATGGCAGTTCCATTCGCTTCGATCGCAATGCTGCTGTCATGATCAATACCCAGGGCGAGCCCGTGGGAACGCGTATATTCGGACCTGTGACACGCGAGCTTCGCAGTCGCAATCTCATGAAAATCGTCTCATTGGCACCAGAGGTAATCTAATGGCTTTAAAATTCAAAAAAGGTGACAGGGTTGTCGTGACAACCGGACGGGACAAAGGGCGCAGCGGCTCGATTTTGAAGATGCTGCGCAGTGAGGAACGGGCAATCGTTCAGGGTGTCAATATGGTGAAGCGCCATCAGAAACAGACGCAAACCGAAGAGGGCGGGATTATATCGAAGGAAGCTCCGGTTCATTTGTCCAATCTGATGCATGTGGATCCGGTTGATGGCAAGCCGACCAGAGTGGGCTTCAGGATTTTGAATGACGGACGCAAAGTACGGTTCGCCAAACGTTCGGGAGAAGTGATCGATGGCTGAAACATATGTACCTCGCATGAAGCAACACTATAATGAAGTGCTGCGTGACGAGCTGATCAAGAAGTTCAGCCTGAAGAACGTCATGCAGGTTCCAAGGCTGGAGAAAATTGTTCTCAATATGGGTATCGGCGCCGGTGTGGACGATAAGAAAAAGGTGGCGATTGCAGCAGATGAACTGACCCTGATTGCCGGACAGAAATCCGTTATCACGCGATCCAGAAAATCGATCGCCGGTTTCAAGCTGCGTGAGGGTATGCCGGTTGGAACCAAGGTGACGCTGCGAAAAAACCGCATGTACGAGTTTCTTGATCGTCTCGTTCACATTGCCATGCCCCGGATCAGGGACTTCAGGGGATTGAATCCGAAAAGTTTCGATGGGCGAGGAAATTACGCGATGGGCATCAAGGAACATATTATCTTTCCCGAGATCGACTATGACAAGGTCGACCAGATACTGGGGCTGGATATTATTATATGTACAACGACCAATAGTGATGACGAGGCACGGGCCTTGTTGAAGGGATTTGATTTTCCGTTCAAAAACTAGCACAGGATTGTGTAGACGGTGGATGGTACAGGAACGGATTTGGGAACGAAAAGAGCTGTTGCTCTTTCAAGGAGGATAGAATGGCGAAAAAGAGCGCTATTGAGAAAAACCGCAGAAGACGGGCGCAGGTCAGGAACTATGCGTCCCGGCGCGCGAGCCTGAAGGCAATTGTGATGGATCGCAGCAAGCCGGCGGAAGAGCGCTTTAAAGCACAGCTCAAGCTAGCGGCTCTGCCACGCAATTCATCATCATCACGCGTGCGCAATCGTTGTCTGTTAACGGGCAGGCCTCGCGGTTTCTATCGCAAAATGAAAATATCGCGTATTGCCTTGCGGGATCTGGCCTCGAACGGTCTGCTTCCCGGTATGATCAAATCGAGCTGGTAGAAGGGAGAATCAAATGACGATGACTGATCCCCTGGGGGATATGTTGACCCGTATCCGGAATGCTCAGATGCGCAAAAAAGGCAAGGTGAAAACACCGGCATCCAAACTTCGCGGGAATGTTCTGGATGTTTTGCAAAAGGAAGGTTTTATTCGCGGTTATTCACAGACCGACTATGAAGGTGGAAAATCCGAATTCGAGATTGAGTTGAAATATTTCGATGGCGAGCCCGTCATCCGCTCGATCACCAGGATTTCCAAACCCGGGCGCAGGGTCTATTCTTCGGTAAAGAATATCCCCACAGTTGCAAACGGGCTGGGTGTCTCTATCCTTTCGACGCCGCGTGGTGTGATGTCGGATCACGATGCACGCGAAAACAATGTTGGTGGTGAGGTGCTTTGCAGCATCTTCTAGTCTGATCGCATTGAACATGCGTTTGATGGAACGATCTGAACATCTACCCTGAAGAGGTTTTTTTTATTATGTCTCGTATCGGAAAAAAAGCAGTGCCGATTCCGGATGCAGCAACAGCCACAATTGACGGGCGCACTGTCGCCGTCAAGGGCCCCAAAGGTGAATTGTCAGCCGTGCTGGTTCGTGAAGTACTGGCAAAAATGACCGATGACGGTGTGCTTGTTGAACCGGTAAACAACTCCAAAAGGGCACGCTCCATGTGGGGAATGTCCCGGACCATTGTGCAAAATCTCGTAACCGGGGTGACCGATGGATATACAAAAAAACTGGAAATCAACGGTGTCGGTTATCGTGCCATGCTGAAAGGTAAAAATCTGCAATTGCAGCTGGGCCTTTCCCACGATGTAATTTATCCGATCCCTGATGATATCGAAATCAAATGCCCCAGTCAGACCGAAATCGAGATCAGCGGTATCAACAAGCAAAAGGTCGGGCAGGTTGCTGCCGAAATCCGGGCCTATCGCCCGCCGGAACCC
>JALXEI010000115.1:537-1856 GCA_027069645.1 Hyphomicrobiales bacterium | reverse complement strand
CTGGTATGACAAGGGGTTTGGGGACTTGTCCCCAAGACCATCTGTCAAGATGCCCGTCTGGCGAAGACAAGCGGCGACAGCCGCTTTTAATACCGGGCAATGAGTCAATCTCCAAAGCAACTGGTGTAAGCAAGCTGTAGCAGGGTGAACCTCCCCCGATCAGGCCGGGAAATCCGACAGCTCGAACGCGCCGGCATATTCCAGCTCGGTGGCGCCGCTCATCAGGATATGACTGTCTCTTTCTCGCCATTCCATAAAGAGCGGCCCGCCCGGCAGATGGATGGTGGCGCTGCGAGCGGTCAGGTTGCGGCGCACGGCACAGACAATGGTCGCGCAGGCCGCCGTGCCGCAGGCTTTGGTCAGTCCCGTTGCCCGCTCCCAGACGCGAATGGTGATTTCGCGCTCATTGTCGATGCGGGCCAGGGTGATATTGGCACGCTCGGGAAACATGATGTGGTTTTCCAGAAACGGCCCGACCTGTGCCAGATCATGGGCGTCCAGATCCTCGACCCAGAAAATGCAATGCGGATTGCCGACATTGACCACACACGGGCTGTGCAGGACGGGGGCGTCGATGGGGCCAATCTGCAATTCGATCTGGCTGGTATCGTGAAACTCTTCGGACAGCGGAATATCCTGCCAACGAAAACGCGGCGTGCCCATATCCACCGTGACATCCCCGGACGGCTGCACCGCTGCGCCAAGCAGACCGGCATGGGTCTCGATGGTACAGGTCGGGCGTCCTGTCTCTGCCTGCATCAAAGCCCCGACACAGCGCGTTGCATTGCCACAGGCATCGACCTCGCCGCCCTGTGCGTTGAAAATGCGCATGAAAATATCGGCCCTGTCCGAATGTTCCAGCAAAATGATCTGGTCACAGCCAATGCCCTGCCCCCGATCGGCAATCGCCCGCACCCGGCGATCCGTAAGCCTGATGCGTCCGTGCTCCTGCTCCGGCAAACGATTGTCGATGACGACAAAATCATTGCCAAGACCGTTCATCTTCAAAAAGGGAATGCTTGTCTTTTCTGTCATGCGAAGTTGTTAAACGATCCCGCCCGGCGAGGCAATGGCACCTGTTGACGAAAAATCAGTCTGGCCACAGGTTCGAGAGTGAAAACGGGACTTCGGCAAAAGGCGCGATGGCGATTTCATCATCATTGGCCCTTGTCGCCAGCAACAGCCAGCGCCCGTCTTTCAGCTCAAAGGCTTCCAGCATTTTTTCGTCCGGATCGACAAACCACAAAAAGGGCACCCCAAGCCCCGCATAAATATCGCGTTTCTCCAGCCGGTCATAGCGCATGGTCGAAGGGGAGAGA
>JALXEI010000115.1:0-527 GCA_027069645.1 Hyphomicrobiales bacterium | reverse complement strand
ATTTCGCATATCCAGTCCGGCGGGGTTTCAAAATAAGCCGTCTCCGGCAATTCCGGCATATTCTCGCGCCGCCAGCCCGCAAGGTCCGGCACCAGCACATGACCCTCAAGACGCAGTTCCGGTTCCGCAAGAATGATCCAGCCCCCGGGACCATCACTGCCATCATGGAAAGGCGGACCGATGCGGTTGACCATGCCTGTCGCCGCAAAGGCATGTTTGGGGGCTGGTCGGGGATGCGTCACCAGCGCCCCATTGATGATCTCCGCCACCCGATGACGTGGCACTTCTTCAAGCTCTTTTATGGTCGCGGGCCTGACCAGCGGTTCACCCATGATCTGTCCTCCTCTGGCTGTTTTCGTGACCCCTTGCCAGCCCCAAACAAATCAGTCCGACCACAGGAAGGAGAGCGAAAACGGGACTTCGGCAAAGGGCGCAAGGGCAATTTCATCATCATTGACCTTCGTTGCCAGCAACAGCCAGCGCCTGTCCTTCAGCTCAAAGGCCTCCAGCATTTTTTCGTCCGGATC
>JALXEI010000114.1:19336-21353 GCA_027069645.1 Hyphomicrobiales bacterium | reverse complement strand
CCCGTCTTATTGCCCCTGGATCCCGGATCAGCGCTGGCGCTTGTCCGGGAAGCGAAACATCGAGGCCTAAAGAGAAAGGTGAGTCAGGCTTTTTGCATCCTGGTATGTCAGGCTTTTTGCTCTTTGCCATGAGACCCAAAAACCCTGATAAACAAGGGCCGTTCATCAGGGTTTTTCTGCATCATCCGACAATTTTTGAAATCGTCTGCATGCCGCTACTGACTCAGGCGCAAATTCAGCAATGAAATACCGATTTCCTTGAAGGCGTCGGAAAGCGCTTCTCCATCACTGGCATCAAAATATTTTCCGCCATTGCCGGCACAGTTCTTCATCAGCGTTTCAATTTCCGAATCGGCCTCGATTTCAAAACCGATGGTAAACACCATGATCCCCCTGTCACGAATATTGTTGCAGACTTCGGCCGTGATATTATTGGCATCGGCTGCATTGGAACCATTATGTCCGAAGACATCGCTGGCATTGTTGACAGACCGCCAGCCCAGTTTTTTCTTCCACCAGACGGATTCGGATTCCAGTCCGTTCCATTTCCCCCATGCGGATTTTGTATTGGCACCGTCCGTCATCAGAACAATCACCTTGCGCACCGCACCATCGCTATAGGGCGATCCGTCGGCAAATGGCGTCACCGGTGACAGGGTGCGCCATCCCCACATCAGTCCGGCAGGAATATAGGTTTCTCTTTGCGCGTTCATATTGTCTATACCGGCAAGGATTGTATCGCGATCCGCGGTCAGACGCGTTACAGGAGATATCTGCTGACACCAGTTCCATTCATACATGATACCCGGCACGCCGGTGCTGTAATCATCATCTCTGGTATTGAGATCATGTTCGCGCGAACCGACACAGCCATACCAGTCATAATTCCGGTATTGCGCCTCCTGATCCTCGCAATGCTCAACGGGATCGCCCTGATCACCGGTGCAGGTCCAGTTGTCCTGCATGCAGTCATAGGGAACCCCGTCATTGTAACAGGTGCCGGGAACCGGGTTGTTTTCACATTCCCGCGTTGAATCAGGATATTCATTCCAGCAATGCTCGCCGGCCGGAACACTCATAACGCTGTAGGCTTCGGGGATGTCGAGCCCGGGCTCATAGCGATTGTCCACCCCGATATTGACATAGTCAGCGAAAGGAACAATGGAAAATTTTACATTTCCGGATGAATTGTCAGCATCTTCCGGCATCAGAATATCGAGCAGATCCCTTGCCGCGCCCTTCAAATCCTCGATCTTGCTTCCGGCCATTGACCCGGTATTGTCCAGCACCAGAGCCACCTCGATCGCGGAACCGCCAACCTTCGAGGCAGCTTCGACATGCACATCAAATTCATCAAACCCCACCAGTTTGAGGAAATTGGTCTCCACCTTCGTGCTGATTGCCGCTTTCATTTCTCCGTCTTCGGAAATATCGGGGATCGTTATATCAAGCTCTTCCCCCTGAAACCTCTTGTCTGTTTTGGCCAGGTTTTTCCGAATATAGTCTTCAATAACCTTTTTGTAGTCTGTATCTTCATCCAGGGAATATTGCATCATGGCCGCAAGAACAGCCGCATCAAGCGCCGAATTCAGTTGCGATTTGGTCTTCACCGCCCGGCCATAGTCAACAACGCCGCCGGTTATAGCGATCAGCGGAATCACCATAATACCGAAAATAACAGCCGTTGTTCCCCGTTGAGCCTTTTTAAAACGCTGCCAGAACAATCTGACGCCAGCAAGATCACGCATAACAAATCCCAACCTAAAGACAATCCGAAGACTTCCCGCGACAGGCGCGGAAAACTGCCTGTTATATTGACCCGCAGTTATTGAAAACAGATTTATACGTCCCTTTTAAATGAATCTATGGTTGCTGTTCCAGTAATTCGAAAAAAGACCTGCTGTACGCCTGTTTACTGACTCAGGCGCAAATTCAGCAATGACAGTCCGATCTGCCGGAAGGCGTCTTCTAGCTGTTCGGCATTGTCGGCATCGAAATACTGTCCGCCATTCCCGGC